>NZ_JJML01000004.1 GCF_000775285.1 Neosynechococcus sphagnicola sy1
TTGATGAATTTGGGGTTGATTTAGCCCTCACCCGGTTACATGCTCGTGCCCCTAAAGGTAAAAGAGCACGGGGTAAGCGCCCCAGCAAGCGAGGTAAACGAGTCTCTACAATCAGTGCAATCAGCCTCAAAACCGTTGTCACTAACGTAAGTATCGTCGGTTCAACCGATGGTTTGACCTTTGAAGCCTTCATTGCTCGCCACCTGGTTCCGAAACTTTGGAAAGGAGCTTGTGTGATTATGGATAACTACTCGATACACAACCATGACACGATCAGAAAGCTGATTGAGGACGTGGGTGCTAAGTTGATTTATTTACCTCCCTATTCTCCAGACTTTTCACCGATAGAAAATTGCTTCTCAAAGATTAAAAATATTTTGCGGACGATTGGGGCACGCAGCTATCCCGATCTCGCTAATGCCATTGAAGACGCTTTTTCTCAAGTATCTTTGGAAAACCTCAAAAATTGGTTCACTCACTGTTGCTACTACGCCTCACAAGAGTGAAAAATGCTATATACATACGCATTGGTTCGTTCGGTTTGCTATCACAGGGTTGACTTTTAGTAATACTTACACGACTGATCCTATTGTCATCTTCAAGTTTTATCTGCATTGGTATTGATTGCAGCCTGTTATAAAGCTCTTCACAAATAGCAGCTTGGTGCAGTTTTAATCTGGGGTCAATACTAAATAAAACTGGCTTAAAGCTGTCTTTACATAACCCATTTCCATCTAAACAGCTACTTTTTACTGGATTTAGATTAGTGAAATCTTTATCCACTAAAAAATTAGAAGCATCGCCAAGAATTAGTTCACGTCTATACCCATTTCCAACCTTGATTAAAGGTAATAGCTCTCCGGTTGTTTTCCTTAATATGAATACATCATCTTTGTTGACCCCTGCAGGCGCTGTCAATAAAACTCCCATATTAGAGACCTGCTGATCAAGTAGCTGGCTAATGATCGTTGCTGTACCTAATAAGGTGGCAATGGCACCCCCAATTTTTATTCCGCCCATTGCCAATGAGTCTTCTTGTTTGATTCCACCCATGAATCTATAAACGAACGTAGCAAGCCCTGACCCAATGAGAATTGATGGGATAATTGGAATCAAAGGGATAATTGGAATATAGACTAATGAAATACCAATAATTAGCTCAATGGCCGATGCATATATATATAGTTTGTCTCTACTTCCATAGTCTTCCTTGTGTGGAGATGATGGTTCAATTTCCATTTCAGCTGTATTTTCACTTGACTCGTGATTAGAGTTTACAGTCAACTGTTTTATCTCTTGTTCATTTTCATTCGATGACATTTTAGACCAATACCCTTTTCGAGACGACTTAAATCATTTTGAGGATCTCGGTTGACCTTAATTAACATTACTTGATGTGCAACTAAACTCAGCCCTCATCCCCCAGCCCCTTCTCCCAAAATAGGAGCAGGGGAGCAAGACTTTATCAAAGTCCCTCTCCCGCTCTGGGAGAGGGATTTAGGGTGAGGGGGATTGGGAAAATTGCACATTGCGTAACATTCTAAAGAAATATACAAGATCAAGATATTCAATAGTTATCACTTTCTTGAAAAAAAAGCAAGAAGGCGCATTGCATTGCTTATTAAATCAGGCTTAAGAAGCCTGTATCCTTTTGCAGGCAAGGCTTTTAGACTTTATATATGTTTTTTGTAAAGCCGTTTAAAACTGAAATTACCATAATGTTTAGCCATGAAAAAATGGACAGCAAAGTCATAGACCATACTCAGTCATAAATGTTATGAAATCAGTTTTTTACCGTCATAAAAAATATGCACACCTTGAGAGGGTGAAATATTTCCCCTATCGCTCTGGGGTAGCAGAACACCGATTCAATTTCGCGCAACACTCAGCCTCAGACATTTTGCCCGAGGCAATGGAACACGGCCAATCTTGAAATGCGTTCCCCCTTTGTTGCTTTCTCCTTTTTCTTGAGTGGTTCTATAGATAAGTCAGTTGATTGGACAATGTCTTACGCAATCTGCAATGAAACTTTATATAAATCCTGATTAATGCTGGAAATGCGTCGTTAAACTTCGATGTATTGGGTCGCCACTCAACCAGCCGACGAGGGATTCTCTCCGAGCAGGCAACGCCGATCTCTGGGACTCACCACAATTTACTAAGGTGAATTTAGCGGCGTTTACCGCTGCCGATATCTATCTAGCACTTAGGCACCGAGAGGTAGGGTTTTATGCACCCCGAAGATGTCTCCCTTCATCAGATGAATCCTTTGCAGCGGTTCAGCGATCGCGCCAGTGATTATGCCCGCTATCGACCGAGCTATCCCGCTGCCGCCATTGACAAAATTTTGGCGGGTCTCACACCCAGTGATTTGGTGGCGGCTGATGTTGGCGCAGGCACGGGTATCTCCGCACGGCTCCTGGCCGAACGAGGCGTTCACGTCTATGCCCTCGAGCCAAACCAGGCCATGCGGCTGGCTGCCACCCCCCATCCCCTAGTGACTTTCTTTGCCGGAACTGCGGAACAGACAGAATTGCCCTATCAGTCCCTCGATTTAGTGACCTGTTTCCAGTCCTTCCACTGGTTTTCCCCCCAACCTACCCTCTGGGAATTTCAGCGAATTCTCAAACCTTCAGGCAGACTGGCTCTGATCTGGAATCATCTAGATCCCTCTGATCCCTTTACCGGCAGCTATCGGCGGTTGTTGCAAATTGCCTCCAATCACCATCCCGCCATGGATCGTCACAACCCCACGGCACAGTTACTCCAACATCCCCGCTTTGGTGCTGTGGAGCAAACTCAGTTTACCAATTGGCAAAACCTAGACTGGCAGGGCTTACTGGGTCGGATGCAGAGTACGTCCTATGTGCCAAAACAAGGCCCAGCCCTAGAGCAGTTACTGGTTGATCTAAGCGGTCTATATGCCCAGTTTGCCAATGCTCAAGGACTGGTTTCCTTAGTCCTGATCACTCAGGTCTATCTCAGTCAAACCCGTGAGTCTCTGCAGCCAGACTGTTAGGGTGTCGCTTGGGCAGTGGGGAATGCTCCGGGTTTCACCTCCAGAGACACAGCCTGTCCATTCCGCCGCACTTCCATGGTGAGTGAGCCGCCAACCGCACTTTTTTCCACCGCTTGTTGAACTTCCTCGGACTTTGTGACAGAGCGACCATTGATTTTGATAATCACATCCCCAGCCCGTAACCCAGATCTCGCTGCCGGAGAGTTCTGAGCCACCCGCATAATCAAAATCCCCTGATCTTCCTGAACCGTGATCCCACTATTCGGGTTGCTGTTGATTTGCTCCTTGAGATTGGGAGAGAGGGCGGTCATTTGAATCCCCAAGAAGGGATGATCAACTCGTCCCTTGGCTACCAGTTGATCCGCAATTTGTCGCGCTGTGTTGATGGGGATCGCAAAGCCTAAGCCTTGGGCACCGCCAATAATTGCTGTGTTCATGCCCACGACTTCACCCTGTTGATTCAGGAGGGGGCCTCCAGAGTTCCCAGGGTTAATGGCGGCATCGGTCTGGATGAAGTTAATCCGCTTATCAGGCTCCCCAACCTGGGAGCTACTGCGGCCAGTGGCACTAATAATGCCAGCGGTGACTGTGTTATCTAACCCAAGGGGATTGCCAATGGCGATCGCCCATTCCCCCGGCCTCAGTTGATCGGAATTCCCCAGCGCCACCGTCGGCAAACCCTGCGCCTGAATCCGCACCACCGCCACATCGGTGATGGGATCAACCCCCAGCACCTTCCCTTCGAAGTTACGGCCATCTTTGAGGGTGACGGTCACAGCGTCAGCCCCCGCGACCACGTGGGCATTGGTGAGAATCAACCCATTACCTTCAATAATGAATCCAGAACCAGTTCCCCGCTCCACTCGACTGCTAGGAGGTGACGGGAATTCGTCCCCAAAGAACTGCCGGAAGAAGGGATCATTGAACATGGACGGCACTTGTGTCTTCACCGTGCGGGAGGCATCGATCCGCACCACTGCTGGCCCCACTTTTTCCACCGCAGTGGCAATGAAGTTGCCTCCCGACGCATCAATCAGCCCCGTGCGTCCTGTGGGCACTTGAGCCACCACCGCAGGGGGGGTCAACTGCATTGGAAGGCAGCCAGCGATCGCCCACCAACGCCAAGCTAGCCCCGACCAACGGCAATAGCATGTATAAAACTTGGCTTTCTCCAGGCAGACTTCGAGGCTGCCATCTTGCCAGAGAGCCGGTCAGAGGATTCCCTTGCTGGAGCAAGGTCTAAGTCAGAGTTCAGCAGCTTCATCGGCCTTCATTCTCCTTCGTTGCCAACAGATCAATTGGATATCCCAGGGAGGGCTCCTGTCTGTCCTCGGGTCATTTTGCAGACAGTCCCGCTGTTAGTTCTACAGTAGAGAGTCGGTGTGACATTGGGATGACAGGGCGATCGCCCCTTCGTGAAATTCCATCACCCTCTTGGATCTCAAGACGCTGCTACCGATGATTTGCTCCCTGACTCTAGCGATCGCAACGGCTCTGGGCAGTTTTCTCAGTTTCCTCCTATCCTTGAGAGTAGTAGCAATTTGATCTGGGAGCGTTCACAGTGATGGGCTTAGGAGATATTGTCCAAAAGGCCTTTTACCTGGGTGTGGGGTTAGCAGCACTGGGTGCAGAGAAGGCAGGGGATAAGCTGGCAGAAGTGCGGATGCAGTCCCAAAAATTAGTGGATGAAATGGTGCGGCGGGGAGAAATGACCACAGAAGAGGCGCGTCGCCTTGTGGAAGAGCTGATGTTGCAAGCACAGCAGCAGGCAGGCTCCCCCGAACCAACCGCCACTGCCACCGAACCCCGCAAAATTGAAATTCTCAGTGACACAGAAGGTCTCGACAATCAGGACTTAGACAAGTTGCGGCAACAGGTGCAAGAACTTCAGGATGAGTTGAAGCAGCTTCATCGTGATTAGGCGATCGCCGTTGGTTGGATTTGCACCCCAGCAAGGCTTAGATGGCTGTCGTCGTGTAGCGAATGTCGCCACAGGTTAATCCTTCTAACAATTGATGGAGAAGGGCAATCTCTTGGGCATTGGCGGAGCCGCTCCAGATCAAATGATTGATTTTACTTTCCACATCGGTGGTTAAGATGCCTGCTTCTAAGACGGGTTGAATCACATCGGTAAGACGCATGGGTTCCTCTGGCTTCGGTATCGGTTGATGCTTTTATTTTGGGGTTTAGCCAGCCGAGGCGTTGTGAGGAAGGTTGAGTCTAGCGGTGATATTGCGGCGGTGAGGCTGTGATCTAACGCCCTGATCGCAGGGCACCGCGAGGGCTGTCTACATGCGCTCCAGCACCGGAATGCCCAGTAGCGATAGACCCAACCTCAGGGTCCGGGCCGTCAGATCGCACAGAGCCAACCGCGAGGTCTGCAGGGGTTCCGCTGCGGATAACACCGGGCACCGGTCATAGAATTGGTTAAACTTTTGACTGAGTTCAAACAGATATTGACACAGGCGATGGGGCAACAAATCTTGACCCACCTGCTCCAGGGTATCCGTCAATTGCAGCAGATGTTTGGCTAGCACTAACTCTGTTTCGTCTTCTAACTGAAGCCGACGATCACTGCTCAACTGCTGTAGATTAATTTGCCCCTTACGGCCAATGCCTTGAATGCGCACATAGGCATAGAGCAAGTAGGGAGCTGTATTGCCCTGCAGTGCCAGCATTTTGTCATAGCTGAAAATATAGTTACTGCATCGGTTCTGGCTCAGATCCGCATATTTCACCGCCGCAATGCCAATGGTCTGGGCAACCTCCTGGATAAAGTCGGGGGTTTCTTGGCGCTGCTCAGCCTCCAGCCGGGTTTCTAGATCGGTGCGAGTCCGGGCGATCGCCTGATCCAACAGATCCTGTAACCTCACCGTATCCCCTGATCGAGTCCGAAATTTCTTGCCATCTTCCCCCAACACGAGGCCAAAGGGCACATGCACCACCTCCACTCCTGGGGGAATCCAACCCGCCCGTTGTGCCACCTGAAAAAAACTGAGCAAAATGAGTGGACTGGCCAACATCGGTGACATAGATGATGCGTTGTGCCTGATCCTGGTGAATCCGGTAACGCAGGGCAGCCAAATCTGTGGTGGCGTAGTTGTACCCCCCATCGGATTTCTGCACAATCAAGGGTTGGGGGTTCCCTTCTTTGTTGGTAAAGCCCTCTAGAAACACACATTCAGCCCCGGCATCCTCCACCAGCAACCCAGCCTGTTCTAGGTCGGCTACCACGCTAGGCAGGAGGGCGTTATAGAAGGATTCCCCCCGCTCCGTAATCCTAATATCCAGCAGCTGATAAATGATCTGAAACTCACGGCGAGACTGGTCACAGAGCAATTTCCAAGCATGGAGGGTATCGGTTGCCCCGGATTGGAGCCGCACCACTTCCTGCCGAGCCGTTTCTTGAAAGGTTACATCCTGGTCAAATCGCTGCTTCGCCTGCTTGTAAAATGCCACCAGATCTCCGAGATCCAGAACATCGGCGGTTGTCAGAGCCGCCGGATAGACTTCTCGCAGGTATGTGATCAACATTCCAAACTGGGTGCCCCAATCTCCGACATGGTTGAGACGCAACACCTCATGCCCCTGGAATTCAAGAATTCGGGCGATCGCATCCCCAATGATCGTGGAACGGAGGTGACCAACATGCATTTCTTTGGCAATATTGGGGCTGGAGAAATCCACAATCACCCGCTGAGGGGGGTTGACCCTAGCTACTCCCAGACGCTCATCCCCTAGGATCTCGGTCAGACGCTGCGCCAGATAAGTCGGCTTCAATGTCAGATTAATAAATCCTGCCCCGGCCACTGTGGGCAGTTCACAGAGATCCGCGACATCAAGGGCTGGTAACAACTGCTCGGCGATCGCCCGTGGGGGCTGACCTAAGGATTTCGTCAGTGCTAGGGCCACATTGGACTGGTAATCCCCAAACTTGGGGTTGCTGGCAGATACCAACAGAGGCTCAACGGGACTGGTTTCAACCCCAAAGGCAACCCTCAGCGCTTGTTGAAACCGCAGGTTCAGGAGAGAAGAGATCGAATTCATCACGGGCAACTCAAAGCAATACAGGCAGCGGCAGGAGATCCTTGAACCCACCTATCCAGCATAGGTTGTTTACCGACCCACCGCCTGCAAACCTGGCGATGGCGTTGGAGCGATCGCTCAAGGCTCCCCCCTCCATCTCTGTCCCCTAAGCAGAGAGTCCAGCATTCTTTTTCAACTCAGACGCTACCTGTTCTAGCTGCTGACGCTCTCGCTTCAGATTCTCTTCTAATTCCTGGATCTGTTCCCGGCGGGCTTCAATTTCTAAGCGTTGGCGACCCAGTTCCTGACTTTGGAAGGTCAGATTTTGCCGCCACTGTTCGGCTCGCTCTGCTTCCTGTTGCAAAAAAACCGGGGGTCAGCCCTTTAACCAGATAGGTCTCTATCAATTCTAGAATCCAAGGAGTTGCGTCTTGCAGACTCAGAACTTCTCCTGCCTCAGAGAAATCGAGCAGAACCAGGGAACCATCCCTGAGCGTGTCTGTGGCAATGGAGCAGACAACGTCATCTAGGAGTTGCCAACTATGTTCCGATATCTGGCGAGCCAGCAGCCGCAGTTCGGTTGGATAGGTATGTTCCTTTCCCGTAACCTGAGCAAGATGTAGCATTACACCGGAAGATGCACAATTCAGGATGCATGGAGACAGTATAATCTTTGTCCACCCTGTCCCGGTGCAGAATCCACCAAAATTATCGGATTCTCTGTCCCTCCTCACCATTTAAATCCATCTATGGAAATCACCCCTCGTCCCCGCTGGTTTGTTCGCCACGATATTGATGGCTTTTTCGGTCTCGCCCTCGATAACTTTATTCAAATTTTGCTAATTGTTAATCTCTGTCAGACGGTGCTGGGTTTCTCTCCGGCTCTGGTGTACGGACGGATTTTGCCGGGAGTGGCCCTGAGTTTGATTGTCGGTAATGTGTACTATAGTTGGCTGGCCTATCGTCAGGGACAACGGGAGCAACGGGATGATTTGACTGCGATTCCCTATGGCATTAATACGATTAGTTTGTTTGCTTATGGTTTTTCTGGTGATGTTACCCGTCAAGCTCGGGGCGATCGCCCAAGGAATGGCTCCTGAGCCAGCGGCGGAATTGGCCTGGAAAGCAGGGCTGGTCGCTTGTTTCGGCTCCGGGATCATCGAGTTCGCGGGAGCTTGGGTGGGGGAATATCTGCAACGGTTAGCACCCCGGGCGGCTCTGCTCTCGACCTTGGGAGGCATTGCCCTCACCTTTATTGCCATTGGCTTTCTGTTTCGTACCTATGCGTATCCTGTGGTGGGTCTGGTACCCTTAGGGGTGATCCTGCTCAGCTATTTCGGGCGGGTGCGCTTTGGCATTCCGGGTGGGTTACTTGCGGTTCTCTTGGGGATGGGACTGGCTTGGGGAACAGGGCTGGTGAGTTGGGATACGACTCGCCTGATGGCCGCCCTCGATCCGATTGGGGTCTATGTACCACAAGTTTGGCTGGGAGAACTCTGGGATGCACGGGGAACGCTGGTGGAATACCTGAGCATCATTTTGCCCATGGGGTTATTTAACCTGGTGGGGAGCTTGCAAAACCTCGAAAGTGCCGAAGCAGCGGGCGATCGCTACCCAGTAGCTCCCTGTTTAGCCACGAATGGCATCGGTACCGTCGTTGCCGCCATCTGTGGCTCTTGTTTCCCGACCACAATTTATATTGGTCATCCCGGATGGAAAACCATGGGAGCGCGGGTAGGCTATTCCCTACTCAATGGCATCATTATGGGACTTCTCTGCTTGACAGGAACCATTGCCCTGCTCACCTATTGGGTGCCGGTGGAAGCAGGGATGGCGATCGTGTTGTGGATTGGGATTGTGATTGTTGCCCAGAGCTTCACCGCCACCCCCTCCCACCATGCCCCTGCTGTTGTGGTGGGGTTGTTGCCGGGAATTGCTGGCTGGGGAGCCTTGATTGCCAAAAATTCCCTGCGGGCAGCAGGGTTAGGAACCCCTAACCAGCCGTTTTCGCCGGATCTGGTAGCGCTGTTTAAGCTGAGTGATACCTATATTGACGGTGCCTTTGCCCTGGAACAGGGTTTTATTTTTTCGGCCATGATTTTAGCCGCGATCACGGTCTATATTATTGAACAGCAATTTCGTCAGGCTGCTTACTGGGCATTGGCGGCAGCGTTTCTGTCTTGGGTGGGGTTAATGCACGCCTTTAAGTGGACTGCTGCCGATACCGTTATTGACCTGGGATGGGGAACTGGGGGAGCCTGGGCGGTGGGCTATGGATTGATGTCAATTCTTTTTTTCTATGCCGCTTGGCAATCCAGCCGTCCGTCCCCATCGTCTTGACACTCAAATGATGCGGCAGCGGCTACTCGACACTCACGACCTTAAATCGGGCTAGCCTAAGCAATGCTAGGGATCACGTACAACTCAAGGGCGATCGCTGGCGATAGCGATAGTAGGCAGCACAGGCTCCCTCCGAGGACACCATGGGCGCACCGAGGGGATGTTCTGGCTTACAGCCTTTGGCAAAGGCTGGACAATCCAGGGGTTTCTGAATCCCCTGCAAAATCTGACCACTGATGCAGTCCGAGGTTTCAGCCGTGGGGAGATTTGATAATGGCAGTAGCCCTTTTTTCAAAGCATCAAACCCCGCATAGGCCGAACGCAGGCCCAACCCACTTTGGGGAATGGTGCCTAAGCCGCGCCACTGCTGGGGGATGACTTCAAAAATTTCTTGCATCATCTGTTGGGCGATCGCATTCCCCTGTTTTTGCACCGAGCGGCGGTATTGATTTTCCACCTTTGCTTGCCCCGATTCTAATTGTTGTAGACAGAGATAAATTCCCTGCAACAGATCCACTGGTTCAAAGCCCGTGACGACGATGGGAATCTGGTAACGGGTCGCGATCGCATCGTAGGCTGCATACCCCATGACCGTACAGACATGCCCCGCCGCAAGAAACCCCTGGACTTGACAGTTGGGGTCAGACAACAGCGCTGCCATGGCGGGGGGGACTAAGACATGGGAAACCAACAATGAAAAGTTCTTGAGTCCCAACTGCTGCGCCTGATACACGGCCATGGCTGTGGCGGGAGCTGTGGTTTCAAAGCCAACTGCGAAGAACACCACTTCCTGATCGGGGCAATTGCGGGCGATGTCCACGGCATCCAGGGGGGAATAGACGATTCTCACATCTCCACCCGCTGCTTTTACCGCCAGCAAATCCATAGCAACGGTGGGGACGGTGTCGTTCCAGGCGGGGATGGAACCGGGAACTCGTAACATATCCCCAAAGGAGCAGAAAATCACCTGAGGTTGACGGGCGATCGCGAGGGCGGCATCAATGATCTTGGCAGGAGTGACACACACCGGGCACCCTGGCCCATGAATCAACCGGATAGTGTCTGGTAGTAGCTGATCCAGACCGAATTTGACAATGGTATGGGTTTGACCGCCACAAACCTCCATGATCGCCCAAGGGCGAGTGGTGAGGTGGGCGATCGCTGCCACATACTGCCGTGCTAAATCCGCATCCCGGAATTCTGCTAAAAATTTCATCGGTTTCTCATCGGCGATGGGCTAGATGGGGGTGATAGGTTTGGATGGCTTTCATATATTGCACCCGCTCAAACTCACTCGGGGTAGGACAAGATGCCTGACTCATCGTCCCTTGAAGCGCCCGTACTGAGGGATATTCATATTCCTCTAGCCATTGTTCTAGATCCTGTTCGAGGGTGCGTAAATGCTCAATGCCATGGCGTAACAGGGTACTGACCAGCAGGGTCACCTGAGCGCCAGCCATCAGCATTCGCACCACATCTTCCCCTTTATGGATGCCACCACTGGCTGCCAGATCAAGCGCCACCCGACCATAGAGCAGGGCAATCCAGCGCATGGGCAGACGCATCTCCTGAGCCGTACTCAGCAGCACATGGGGGACAACTTCTAAGGTCTCAATGTCAATATCAGGTTGATAGAAGCGATTAAACAACACCAGGGCATCGGCCCCCCGCAATTGGCATTGATGCGCCAGGTTCGCCAGGTTGGTAAAGTAAGGGCTGAGTTTGACGGCAACGGGAATGGCGATCGCCGATTTCACCGCCGTGAGAATCTCCAAATACTGGGCTTCCAGATCAGTCCCGCTCAGATTCACATCCGTGGGAATTGCATAGATATTCAGTTCCAGGGCATCGGCCCCTGCCTGCTCAATTTGTCGTCCATAGGAAGTCCAGCCCCCGATACTAGACCCATTTAAGCTAGCGATGATCGGGATCTGCGTCATCTCCTTGGCGCGGCGGATATGCTCCAGATAGAGATCGGGGCCAACATGGAAAATATCCGGTTCAGGGAAATAGGTCAGGGCTTCGGCAAAGCTTTCGGTGCCATAAAGGGAATGGTGGTGAAACTCCGCCATCTCCTGCTCAATTTGCTCCTCAAACAGGGAGTGCAACACCACTGCCGCCGCTCCCGCATCTTCCATCCGCTTGATATTGTCCAAGTCTTCCGAGAGGGGAGCCGCCGCGCCGACCACCAGGGGCGATCGCAACTCCAGGCCGAGGTAAGTTGTGGTTAAGTTCATGGGGTTTCCTGCTGGGGATGGGGATGATTGGCTTCAACGGACCGGGTGGCCAGAGCCTGATACAGTTGCCAACGGGTATCAACATCCGATTGAGCCAGTTTGCCCAACCGCTTAGCTGCTGCGGGGTTGCTGCGAGTTAGCATCTTGAACCGATTTTCTGTGTACATCGCTTGCTCAACCGGGAGCTTGGGCGATCGCGAGTCAACGATGAGCGGGTTCTCCCCCCGCTCCGTCCGACGGGGATCGTAGCGATAGAGTAGCCAACGTCCTGACTCCACCATCGACTTCTGGTGCTGCATTCCGGTTTTCATATCAATACCGTGGGCAATGCAGTGGGAATAGGCAATAATCAGCGAAGGGCCATCGTAGGATTCTGCTTCTAGAAAAGCCCGCAGGGTATGTTCATCCCGCGCCCCCATGGCCACACTGGCGACATAGGCATTGCCGTAGGTCATCGCCATCAAGCCTAGGTCTTTCTTGGGTCCTGGCTTTCCCCCGGAGGCAAACTTAGCCACCGCCCCTCTGGGGGTTGCCTTTGACATTTGCCCCCCCGTATTGGAGTAAACCTCCGTATCCAACACCAGAATATTGACATTGCGGCCACTGGCTAGGACATGATCCAAGCCGCCATAACCAATGTCATAGGCCCAGCCATCCCCACCAATCATCCAGACACTCTTTTTCACCAGATAATCGACCACTCCCAAAAGTGCTTGGATCTTTTGGCGGAGAGCGTCATCGGGAGTTTGAGCTAGCCAGCTGTCCAGGTACTGCTTCAGCAGCGACACCCGTTGCCGTTGCTCAACAATATCAGCTTCATCGGTTTGGGTGGCCGTCAAGATCGCAGTTGTCAGGTCAACCGGAATCGGGGCAGATGCGATGTCGTCCTGCGTCAGCTTTTGCAGCAACTCTTGGGCATACTCGGTTTGCTTATCGATCGCCACCCGAAAGCCCAGACCAAACTCAGCATTATCTTCAAACAGGGAATTCGACCAGGCTGGCCCCAGCCCTGCCGCGTTGTGCGTCCAGGGAGTCGTCGGCAGATTACCCCCGTAGATAGAAGAGCAACCCGTGGCATTGGCCACCAACATGCGATCGCCAAACAGTTGGGTCGCCAGTTTAATGTAAGGGGTTTCGCCACAACCGGCACAGGCCCCCGAAAACTCAAACAACGGTTCCTGCATCTGTTGATGGGCAATCTTGTGCAAATTTAAGCCAGCCCGATCGGGGTTGGGCAGGTTCAAGAAGAAGTCCCAATTGGCCGCTTCTGGGGCTCTCAAGGAGGGGAGGGGAGCCATATTGATCGCTTTTTTACGGGGTTCGGCCTTATTTTTTGCAGGGCAGATATCCACACAAATGCCACAGCCCGTGCAGTCTGCTGCCGAGACTTGCAGGGTGAATTGCAAATCCGCCCAATCGTGATCCCGAGCTGGAGCCGCCTTGAAGGTTTCCGGAGCTTGATCCAATGCCCCAGGGGTCACCACCTTCCCTCGAATCACCGCGTGGGGACAGACCATGACGCATTTGCCACATTGCACACAGACATCAGGATCCCAGACGGGAATCTCCTGGGCAATATACCGTTTTTCCCATTGGGAGGTACCCGTAGGGTAGGTGCCATCTACCGGCAAGGCGCTCACGGGTAAATGGTCGCCTTGACGGGTCATGATCGGAGCCAAAACCTCCCGCACAAAGGCTGGAGCAGTGGCTGGAACCCAGGATTTTACAGGTTCGGGATGCGTTGTTGCTGCATCGCTGTAGGTCGTATAGGGGATCTCGTAAAGGTGCTCCAGGGTTTGATCGATTGCCCGCAGGTTCATCTCCACCACCGATTCGCCCTTTTTGCTGTAGGTCTTGCGAATGGACTGTTTGATGCGGGCGATCGCCTCCTCCCGAGGTAAGACCCCGGCCAGGGCAAAGAAGCACACCTGCATGACGGTATTGATGTGCTGCCCCATGCCCGCATCCTTCGCTACCTGGGAGGCGTTGATCGTATAGACCTTTAACTGGTGCTTTTGGACCTCTTGCTTCAGGGTATCTGGCAAGTGTTGCCAGGTGGCTACCGGACTGAAGGGGCTATTGAGCAGAAAGGTGGCTTGGGGTTGGACGGTACTGAGTAGATCAAACTTGTCGATAAATTCCCATTGGTGGCAGGCGACAAAGTTAGCCTGTGTCACCAAATAGGTGGAGCGAATCAAATCGGGGCCAAAGCGCAGGTGGGAAACGGTGACGGAGCCTGATTTTTTCGAGTCATAGACAAAATAGCCCTGGGCGTAGTTGTCAGTTTCTTCCCCAATGATTTTGATCGAGTTTTTGTTCGCACCAACGGTGCCATCGGAGCCGAGGCCATAGAAAAGGGCGCGCACCACCCGATCGGACTCGGTGGAGAAGCTGGGATCAAAGGCCAGGGAGGTATGGGTGACATCATCTTGAATGCCAATGGTGAAATGGCGTTTGGGATGCTCCACCGTCAGATGCTCATAGATAGCCTTGACCATGGCCGGGGTAAATTCCTTGGAAGAGAGACCATAGCGTCCGCCAATCACCCGCCGGATCAGGTGCTCCGATTCCATGAGAGCCGTGACCACATCCTGGTAGAGGGGTTCCCCAATACTCCCTGGTTCCTTGGTGCGATCCAATATAGCAATCGCCTGCACCGTCGGGGGTAAAGCCGCTACAAAGGCCTGCCCATCAAAGGGACGATAGAGTCGGACTTTTAAGACACCGACTTTCTCGCCTTGGGTAATTAAGGTGTCTACGGTTTCATGCACCGTTTCGCAACCCGAACCCATGAGGACAATCACCCGCTCTGCCGCTGGATCGCCGTGGTAATCAAACAAGTGATATTGGCGGCCAGTGAGCTGGGCAAAGGTATCCATGGCCCGTTGCACGATCGCCGCACAGGCAGTGTAATAGCCGTTCACGGCCTCTCGTGCTTGGAAATATACATCTGGGTTTTGGGCGGTGCCGCGAATCACCGGGTGATCGGGGGTGAGGGCACGGGCGCGATGGGCGGCGATCAAGTCGCTGGGAATCAAGTCTTTTAAGGTCTCATCCGCTAGCAGTGCCACTTTTTGGATTTCGTGGGAGGTGCGGAAGCCATCAAAAAAATGCAGGAAGGGGATGCGGGATTCTAAGGTGGCCAGAGTGGCGATCGCGGCGAAATCTTGGGCTTCCTGCACCGAGGCCGAGCAGAGCAGGGCACATCCCGTCGATCGCACCGCCATGACATCACTGTGATCCCCAAAAATGGAGAGAGCCTGGGTAGCCAGCGATCGAGCAGCGACATGGAAGACAACGGCTGTCAATTCCCCAGCAATTTTATACAAATTTGGGATCATTAATAACAATCCCTGGGAGGCTGTAAAGGTGGTGGCTACCGTCCCCGCTTGCAAAGCACCATGAATGGCTCCGGCAGCACCCCCTTCACTCTGCATTTCAAACACCGCTGGAACCGTGCCCCAGAGGTTGGGTTGATGGGATGCCGCCCAGGCATCGGCCCATTCCCCCATGGGAGAGGCGGGGGTAATGGGATAAATGGCAATCACTTCGCTCAATCGATAGGCAACCTGGGCGACGGCTTCATTGCCATCTAGGGTGGCGAAAGCTGGGGGTAGCATTGTAAATTCCTCGAAGAAACCTGACGGAAAATCAGCCATCAACAGACCATCTCAGCCCTGATGAGATCAGCGGATCTCTGGAGTTGAAAGCCAACCTTGGTGCAGACCCGTTGCATGATGGTGTTGTCAGGGAGGATATCTGCCGTGATCCGTTCCAGCCCTTCTGCCTTGCCAACCTGGACTAACCGGCGCAGCAGCTCTGTGCCCATGCCTTGAAGCTGGTAGCGATCGCTCACTAAAATCCCCAACTCAGCTTCATTGCGACCGTGGAACTTACTTAAACGCCCCACCCCTAGGACTTGTTTCTCACCTGTTTCCGGATCGAGGGCTTCGACAACCAAGGCCATTTCGCGATCGTAATCCACAAAGCAAATTCGGGTTAAGCGATCGTGGGCAACGCGGGTTTGCAGCTTAATCATGTGGCAGTAACGAAAGTAGACACTTTCTTCCGACAGGGTCTGATGGAACTGCACCATCAGCGGTTCATCCTCAGGACGAATCGGGCGAATGGTCACCGATAGACCTTGGGAAGTTTGCCATGGTGCGATGTATTGACTGGGGTAGGGGCGAATGGCGGGTTTGGGGAGTAACGCTAGATCAACGCTGGCCTCATAGAGCACCACCCTGGCATCCAAGGCAATCATTTGCTGCTCACTCACCAGCAGAGGATTGATATCCAGTTCCTTGATTTCTGGATGATTGGCGATCAGTTGACTGAACCGCACCAAGAGTTGCTCTAAGGCCACCAGGTCAACGGAGTGTCGTCCTCTCACCCCTTTGAGAGCTTCATAGATGCGGGTTTGTTCCATCATCCGCCGTGCCAGGGTGGTATTTAAGGGCGGCAATCCCAGGGAACGATCCTGAAAGATTTCAACCAACTGCCCCCCGGTGCCAAATAGTAACACCGAGCCAAACTGGGGATCGGGACTGCTGCCCAGAATCAGTTCATAGCCCTCCAGGGAAACCATGGGTTGCACCGTCACCCCGAGGAAGTCAGCCGCCGCCACCCCGCTTTGGATCTGTTGGTAGGCAATCCCCACCGCCTCGGCATTGGCGAGGTTCAGTTTCACGCCACCGACATCGGTTTTATGGGTAATGGTATAGGAGTGGAGTTTGAGGACGATGGGATAACCCAGTTGTTCCGCGATCTCAATCGCTTCATCTTGGGAGGCGGCGATCCGGGTAGGGACGGTGGGGATGTCATAGACCGCCAGGAGTTGCTTCGACTCAAACTCACTTAAGAGGGTGCGTCCAGCATTTCGAACCGTTTGCGGCAACTGACAGGCCTGATCGAAGCTACACTTCTCGTTAACCGCCAACACGGGGGTCTCATACAAAGCTTGCAGACTGTAGTGGTAACGCCACATCCAATTAAAGACTTGGGTGGCGGTGTCTGGATAGGGAAAGGTAAAAATACCCGCTTGGTTCAGCAGCAATTCCCCAGGAGCCACATCCTGACCGCCCATCCAGCAGGCCAACAAGGGTTTTCCCGGTATCTGAGCCGCAATAGCTTCGAGTTGCTCAGCGGTTTGGGTCGGGTCTGTCATCGATTGGGGAGTGAGAATTACCAACAACCCATCACTATTGGGATCTTGGGCGGCGATCGCCAGGGATTGGGCATAGCGTTCCGGGGTGGCATCCCCTAAGATATCAATCGGATTTTGGTGACTCCAGTGGGGCGGCAGGATTTGGTCTAGGGCGGTAATCGTCTCAGCTGCTAAGGGAGCCAACTCCCCACCCCCGCGGATCAACGCATCGGTAGCCAACACCCCCGGCCCCCCAGCATTGGTGAGGATGGTCAGGCGTTTGCCCTGGGGACGGGGTTGTTTGGCCAGGATTTCCGCCATATTGAACAGATCGTTGATATTATCAACGCGCAGAACTCCGCAGCGACGGAAGGCGGCATCTAAGACATCATCGCTCCCCGTCAACGCCCCCGTATGGGAGGCGGCGGCTTGGGCAGCGGCCTTGGTACGTCCGGCCTTTAAGACAATAATTGGCTTACTCAGCGCCACTTCTCGGGCGGCGGACAGGAACGATCGGGCATCCCCGATGGACTCCATGTAAATCACAATGCTGTGGGTTTCGGGGTCATCGCCGAGGTAATCAATCAAGTGACCCCAATTGACATCCAACATTGAGCCAATGGAGATAAAGGCACTAAAGCCCACATTCTCCCGATCGCTCCAGTCCAGAATCGAAGTACACAGCGCCCCACTTTGGCTAATAAACCCCACATGTCCACGGCGCGCCATGCGTCCGGCAAAGGTGGCGTTGAGGCCAGAGGTGGGACACATCAGCCCCAAACAGTTGGGGCCAATAATCCGCAGGTTGCCTTGGCGGGCCGCTGCCAGCACCTCCGCTTCCAGTTGGATACCACTGGCCCCAATTTCTTTAAACCCAGCCGAGAGAATAATGGCTGCTTTCACCCCCGCCAGGGCACATTCTCGAATCACGCCGGGAACAGACTGGGCGGGAACAGCAATCACCGCCAGTTCAACGGGTTCTGGAATCTCGGCGATCGCCGGATAGGATTTTATGCCCAAAACCTGGTGCCATTTGGGATTCACAGGAAACACCGTGCCCCCAAAGGGACTCCCAATTAAATTCCACAGTACGGTGCGACCGACACTCCCTGGCTTTTCTGTGGCCCCAATCACCGCCACGGTTTTAGGCGCAAAGAAGGGGGTCAGCGGCTGGCGATCGTAGCGCAGGATATTGTGGGCTGGATCGGCCTGGATGGAGAGCTTGGCGGCTGAATCAAGGGGATTGGAATGGGTAACTGTCATGGCACAAAGTAGCGTGAAACAGTAGAACCGATCAAAAATGACTATCTAAAACTCTTGGAATGAAGAATTCGATCACTTTTCATAGCATCACTCTATTTCTTGTTGATTCATGATCTAAATCAACTTGATTCTAATTCCAATTTTGACATAAATACATGACGGTTATCCGTCACATAGAGCACATGCTTTAGCCTATGCGTGGAGCATTCGAGATGCGTTAGATGTAAACATTTTTATCGTTTTCCATCTCTAGTTTTCGAGCCTCACATTCCAATGTTTCCCAGTTGAGAGTAGAAGCTGAGAGATGGTCAACTTACCTTGACTGATTGATTTTCCAAGAAAGGCGTACAATCCTCCTCCCAAGATCTGGCAAAATATACGGATTTTTTAACAAAAAAACCTAAAAAAATCCTCTAAGATGAGGGATTACGACGAAAAAACCGATGTAGCTGACTTTGTCAACCTTTATGTTGTTTATCAAGAAAAATATCAGTTTCTCAGATTGCTTCTCCTGGGTTGCAAGGATCTCCTGCTGATTATTTGTATAATCATGAGGAAAGAATGAATAGTGAGCATTATCCATTCAATCATCGAGAGCAAGGGGTAAAATATCCTTAGCTAGCTTATTTATTCTTTCGCTTTTGAGGAGCTGACTTCTTAACTATTTCTTTCGATTTTTGTTCAAGCGAAGGTATTTATTGAATCCCTTTTAGATACGTTTTGCGACGTTGATTTCTTGATGGGGCGTATAAAGTCTTTCCTGAGACCGTGGTCTATAAGAATAATGATTGTTCAGGTTTTTTAGAGACGTTCTCGCTCATCCGTTGTCCCCGCCGCATCAGTGCCAATCGCACCGTCAATTCCCAGGAGAGGACTGGATTATGATCGACACCGATTCCAGACCTGTTTTAGAACCATCTCGCTCCCAAGCATTTGTGCTTTGGTTTGATCAAGTAGGTCTTGCAGATATCCCATTGGTGGGAGGTAAAAACGCCTCCCTCGGTGAAATGATTCAGCAACTCCTGCCCCAAGGGGTGAATGTGCCCAATGGCTTTGCCACGACGGCCTTTGCCTACCGCTATTTCATTGCCCAAGCGGGGTTAGAGCCCCAACTCCGGCAAATTTTTGCCCACTTGGATGTGGAGGATATGCAAAACCTACGGCAGCGGGGGCAACAGGCGCGATCGCTGATTTTACATACCCCCTTCCCGAAGGAACTTGACCAAGCGATCGCCACTGCCTATGCCAAACTCTGTGAACTATACGGTGGCTGTCTACCCGAGGGTGATACCTTCGCCTCGACCCATCCCCAGATCGTCCAAGAGTGTCGATATAACACCGATGTAGCGGTGCGCTCCAGTGCCACGGCGGAGGACTTGCCTGATGCCAGCTTTGCCGGTCAGCAAGAAACCTATTTGAATGTCCATGGGGTGAAGCAGGTTTTAGAAGCCTGTCACAACTGTTTCGCTTCCATCTTTACCGATCGCGCCATTTCCTATCGCACGATTAAAGGCTTTGATCACTTGGATGTCTGCCTCTCGGTGGGGGTACAAAAGATGGTGCGCTCCGACTTAGCGGCCTCTGGGGTGATGTTCTCAATTGATACCGAAACCGGGTTTAAAAATGCCGCCTTGATCACCGCTGCCTATGGATTGGGTGAAAACGTGGTGCAGGGGGCGGTGAATCCTGATGAGTTCTTTGTATTTAAGCCAACCCTCAAACAGGGGTTTCGACCAATTCTCGGAAAACGCTTGGGCAGTAAGGCCATCAAGATGGTCTACGACATCGGGGGCTGCAAACTCACCAAAAACGTCCCCGTCCCGGATTCGGAACGGCATCAGTTTGCAATTACCGACGATGAAATTCTCACCTTGGCTGGTTGGGCCTGTGTGATTGAGGATCACTACTCAGCGGTGCGGGGCACCTACACCCCCATGGATATTGAGTGGGCAAAGGATGGGGAAACCGGACAACTCTTTATCGTTCAGGCTCGTCCGGAAACGGTGCAGTCGCAAAAAGCCGCCAATGTTTTACGGAGCTATCGCTTTGTCCCTGGGCATGAGCCTTCTCAACCGCCTTTAGTTTCAGGTCGAGCGGTGGGGGAACGCATGGGACAGGGGGCAGCCCAGATAATTTTGGATGTGCATCAAATTGCTGACTTCCGACCCGGAGAGGTGTTGGTGACCAATAAAACCGATCCGGACTGGGAACCAATTATGAAAAGAGCCAGTGCGATCGTTACCAACCAAGGGGGCCGTACCTGCCACGCCGCCATCATTGCCAGAGAATTAGGGATACCGGCGATCGTCGGCTGTGGCGATGCCACCAGTTTGATTCAATCTGGACAAGATGTCACCATTTCCTGTGCTGAGGGAGAAGCAGGTCAGGTTTATGCCGGACTGTGGCCCTTTGAAGTCATTGAAACGCAATTGAGTCAGTTACCCCGCACCCGCACCCAGATTTTGATCAATGTGGGCAATCCCGATGAAGCCCTCGGCTTAGCAGCTATTCCCTGCGATGGAGTGGGTTTGGCGCGGTTAGAGTTCATTATTGCCAACCAGATTCAGGCCCATCCCCTAGCCTTACTGAAGTTTGATCAGCTTACCGATCCCGCCGTTAAACAGGAAATTGCCAAGCTGACGGCTTTGTATCCCCACAAACCGGATTTCTTTGTGGAAAAACTGGCCCATGGAGTGGGGATGATTGCCGCTGCTTTCTATCCCCATCCAGTGATTGTGCGGATGTCGGACTTCAAAAGCAATGAGTATGCCAACCTTCTGGGAGGTCGCCAGTTTGAACCCCATGAAGAAAATCCAATGATTGGCTGGCGGGGCGCTTCCCGCTACTACGATCCCGCCTATCGTGAAGCCTTTGCCCTGGAATGCCAAGCGCTGAAACGGGTTCGGGAAGACATGGGGTTAACCAATGTGATTCCCATGATTCCCTTTTGTCGCACCCCAGCTGAAGGGCGGCGGGTTGTGGCTGAAATGGCGATGAATGGATTGCAACAGGGCGATCGCGGCTTGCAGGTCTATATGATGTGTGAAATTCCCAGTAACGTGATGCTGGCCGCAGAATTCAGCCAAGTCTTTGATGGCTTCTCGATTGGCTCCAATGACCTCACCCAGCTGACCCTGGGATTAGATCGGGATTCTGCTTTAGTGGCGCATATCTTTGATGAACGCAACGAAGCGGTACTGGCGATGGTAAAACAAGTGATTGCTGCCGCCAAAGCCCAAGGTCGCAAAATTGGGATCTGTGGCCAAGCCCCCAGTGACTATCCAGAATTTGCTCGGTTCTTGGTGCAACAAGGCATTGATTCCATCAGCCTCAATCCCGATTCCTTGATTAAGACCCACCTGGAAATTGCCCAAGTTGAAGCCAGTATGGGGGCGCTCCCTGTCCCTGTGACTTCAAGTTGACGCTGACTCTAGAGATTTAGTCCACGTTCCCACAGGCATCGCAACCTATGGACAGGACGATTCAATGGCTACCCCGTACTATCTGTGCCAGCTAGTTAATTATGATGCCTTCCTCCGCACCCCCAACCCAACAGAACCTGATAACTAAGGCTAAGCCCAAAGCCTCAACTTCAACCTCCTGTGCCATCGGCGATCCCCGCTTTAAGGCTCTGGATATGGCGATGAAGCGCTATCAACATAACCCGGATGCGCTGATTGAGGTTTTACACAAAGCCCAGGAATCCTTTGGCTACCTGGAAGCGGATGTCCTGACCCACGTTGCCCGAGGCTTACAACTTCCCCTCAGCCGTGTCTATGGGGTAGCCACGTTCTACCATTTGTTTACCCTCAAACCCAGTGGTGTCCACACCTGTGTGGTTTGCCTGGGGACAGCCTGCCATGTCAAGGGCAGTAGCAAGTTAGTGGCAGCCTTAGAGGCGGAACTGGGGATTCAAATGGGGGAAACCACTGTGGATGGCCAGGTTTCCCTGCTAGCCGCCCGTTGCTTAGGAGCCTGTGGCATTGCACCGGCCATGGTAATCGATGGGGCAGTCAGTGGCAAGCAAACCCCCAAGGATGCTGTTGACAAGGTTCGAGTTCTGAAATTTTAGTCACTCTGGGTTTACCCCACTCCCTGACTTCAACTCCTATCCCAATGACGCTAGAAAACCGTTATGGACATTACCGACCTGAATGCGATCGCCCAGAAAGAACGAGAACGCCAAAAAACCACTCGCATCCGCTGTTGCACTGCAGCTGGGTGTCTTTCCTCCGGTGCTGCTGCCGTTAAGAATGGTCTAGAGGCCGCGGTGCAGGCGGCAAAGCTAGCTGAAGCAGTGGAAGTCACTAGTGTTGGCTGTATGCGGTTTTGTGGCCGGGGTCCCCTGGTGGCAGTAGACCCAGCGGATAGCTTCTATGAGTTAGTCACCCCGGAGGATACTCCGTCAATTGTGGCTGCACTCCAGGGTGGAACGGCCACCGCGAATCAGGGCGATCGCAACCACCCCTTCCTCACCCGTCAGATGCCGATTGTGCTGGAGAACTGCGGCAACATCGATCCAGAACGGATTGAAGCCTATATTGCCACGGGGGGCTATCTGCAATTACACCACGCCCTCACCGAAATCACCCCCGCCCAAGTCTTGGAGGAAGTCACAAAGAGTGGGCTGAGAGGTCGCGGCGGCGGTGGCTATCCCACAGGTTTGAAGTGGGCAACCGTTGCCAAGATGCCCCCCCGGCCAAAAATATGTGGTCTGTAATGCCGATGAGGGGGACCCCGGCGCATTTATGGATCGCAGTGTCCTAGAGAGCGATCCCCATCGGATTTTAGAAGGCATGGCGATCGCGGGCTATGCCATTGGGGCGAACCATGGCTTTATCTACGTCCGTGCCGAATACCCCCTCGCGATCAAACACCTGCAAAAAGCGATTCAGCAGGCGAAAAAATACGAACTCCTCGGCAGCCAAATCTTTGACTCCACCTTTGACTTTAAGATTGATATTCGGATTGGGGCGGGTGCGTTTGTCTGTGGGGAAGAAACGGCGTTGATGCAGTCCATTCAAGGCGGGCGAGGCAATCCTCGTCCCCGGCCGCCCTATCCCGCCGTATCGGGGTTGTGGGGATGCCCCACCCTGATTAATAACGTCGAAACCTTTGCCAATATTGCCCCAATTATCCGCAATGGCGGGGACTGGTATGCCAGCATTGGCACCACCAAGAGTAAAGGCACGAAGGTCTTCGCCCTGACGGGCAACATCCAGAATACGGGTCTGATTGAAGTCCCAATGGGGACAACAATCCGCCAGATTGTCGAGGAGATGGGCGGAGGCGTTCCTGAGGGCAGCCAGGTCAAGGCAGTACAAACGGGTGGCCCTTCTGGTGGCTGTGTCCCAGCAGCCTTCTTCGATACACCGGTGGATTATGAGTCCTTGCAAAAGCTGGGAACAATCATGGGTTCCGGCGGCATGATTGTCATGGATGACTCGACGAGCATGGTGGAAATTGCCCGCTTTTACATGGAATTTTGTCGAGGTGAATCCTGTGGGAAGTGCGTTCCCTGTCGGGCGGGTACAGTGCAGCTCTATGCCCTGCTGACCAAGATCATGAATCAGGAAGCTACGGCGGCGGATCTGGCGCAACTGGAATCTCTCAGTTACATGGTCAAGGAGATGAGCTTGTGTGGCCTGGGGCAAACCGCGCCGAATCCGGTGCTGAGTACCCTGAAATATTTCAAACAGGAATACCTAGATCTGTTGCAAGCCCCAACAGACGGGAATGGAAGTCTCGCAGTTTCAAAGATCTTGTGAGGATGGTATGTCGGTTAAAACACTGAAACTAGACGGTATTGATGTGGCGATCGCCGAAGGGTCAACCATTCTGCAAGCCGCAGCAGAAGCGGGGGTTACCATTCCCACCCTGTGTTATCTCAAGGGCGTTTCAGCGGTGGGGGCCTGCCGCCTGTGCATGGTGGAGCTTGCTGGGTCTCCCCGGTTATTCCCCGCCTGTGTCACCCAGGTAGAAGAAGGGATGGAGGTTTCCACCCAAAGCCCCAAGCTCCAGGACTACCGCCGCATGATTGTGGAGTTGCTATTCGCCGAAGGCAATCACGTCTGCGCCATTTGTGTTGCCAATGGGAACTGTGAGTTACAAGATGTCGCCGTTGCAGTTGGCATGGATCATTCCCGCTTCCCCTACCGGTTTCCCGATCGCCCTGTGGATATGTCCCATCCCTTGTTTGCCATTGACCACAATCGTTGTATTCTCTGCACCCGGTGTGTGCGGGTTTGCGATGAGATTGAGGGAGCCCATGTTTGGGATGTGGCGCAACGGGGCGCAGACTGCTACATCACCTCAGGACTCAACCAACCCTGGGGCGAGGTCAGCGCCTGTACCTCCTGTGGCAAATGTGTGGATGCCTGTCCCACGGGGGCGATTTTCCGCAAGAGCGAGACCACCGGGGAAAAAGTTCGCGATCGCGACAAGCTGGAATTTTTAGCCACCGCACGGGAGAAGCAGCAATGGACAAGATAAGGTTTGCCACCGTGTGGTTGGCTGGGTGTTCGGGGTGTCACATGTCCTTTCTGGACTTGGATGAGTGGCTGATCGATTTAGCCCAACAGGTGGACGTGGTCTACAGCCCGGTAGGGTCGGATATTAAAATCTATCCGCAGCAGGTGGATGTCTGTCTGGTGGAACGGGGGGGTGGCCAATCAGGACAATTTAGAACTGATCCATGCTGTGCGTCACCGCACGAAGCTGTTGATTTCCTTTGGGGATTGTGCGGTGACGGCCAATGTCCCCGGCATGCGAAACATGCTGGGGGGAACCGATTCGGTGTTAAGACGCGCCTATCTAGAACTGGCGGATACCGGGCAGCAGTTCCCCCATGAACCAGGAATTGTACCGGAGTTGTTGGATCGGGTGTTACCGGTTCATGAAGTCGTGCCCGTGGATATCTTTATGCCGGGATGTCCGCCCTCGGCAGATCGCATTAAATCCACCTTAGAACCTTTACTGCGGGGGGAACTGCCCCTGATGGTCGGGCGGGAGATGATCAAATTTGGCTAGTAGGGGTTTGGCATTGCCAAACCCCTACTAGCCTTCCATGGTTGCCATTTACCAGATTGCCCTCCACATTTTTTCGTGCTTAACCCAGGGGAACCATTATGTCCAGAACTGTCGTTATTGATCCCGTGACCCGCATTGAAGGCCATGCGAAAATCTCGATTTTTCTTGATGATGCAGGGGAAGTCTCCGATGCTCGCTTCCATGTGGTGGAATATCGTGGCTTCGAGAAATTTTGTGAAGGTCGCCCCTTCACCGAAATGGCTGGGATTACGGCTCGAATTTGTGGGATCTGCCCGGTCAGTCATCTCCTGGCGGCTGCCAAAACCGGAGATAAAATTCTCGCCGTCCAGATTCCCCCAGCAGCAGAAAAATTGCGGCGATTGATGAACCTAGCACAACTGACCCAATCCCACGCCCTATCCTTCTTTCACCTCAGTAGCCCGGACTTTCTCCTGGGTTGGGACAGTGATCCAGCAAAGCGCAATGTCTTTGGCCTGATTGATGCCAATCCCGATTTAGCCAGAGCTGGAATTCGGCTGCGACAATTTGGTCAAACCATCATTGAGTTATTGGGGGCGCGGAAGATTCATGCCGCCTGGACAGTTCCCGGTGGCGTGCGATCGCCGTTATCCGAGGAAGGGCGGCAATGGATTTGCGATCGACTGCCGGAGTCCTTCGCCACCCTTCACCTGGCCTTAGACCTGTTTAAGGGGATGCTGGATGGGCCGCTGCAAGCAGAGGTGAATCTGTTTGGTGCCTTCCCTTCCTTATTTATGGGGTTAGTGGGGGCAACGGGTGAGTGGGAGCACTATGGGGGTCATCTGCGTTTTACCGATAGCCAAGGGCAGATCGTTGCCGATCATTTAAGTGAAGACGACTATCAAACCTTTCTCGGCGAAGCTGTGGAACCGTGGTCATACCTCAAATTTCCCTACTACAAACCCTGGGGCTACCCCGATGGCATTTACCGGGTCGGCCCCTTGGCGCGGCTCAATGTCTGCGATCGCATTGGTATGCCAGGGGCGGATCAGGAACTCCAAAACCTCCGCGATCGCGCCCAGGGGACACCCACCTCTTCTTTTCTCTACCATTACGCCCGCCTGATTGAGATTCTGGCCTGCTTAGAACACATTCAAGCCTTGATGGATGACCCGGATATTCTTTCCCATCGCGTGCGCGCCCACGGCGGGGTGAATCAACTGCATGCGATTGGGGTGAGCGAAGCCCCACGGGGAACCCTGTTCCATCACTACCGGGTGGATGAGGATGGTCTGATCAAAGCAGTGAACCTGATTATTGCTACGGGTCAAAATAACCTGGCGATGAACAAAACCGTTGCCCAAATTGCCAAGGAATATATTCATAACGCCAGCAATGGTCATGAAATTTCCGAGGGATTGCTGAATCGGGTTGAAGCGGGCATTCGCTGCTTTGATCCCTGTCTCTCCTGTTCCACCCATGCGGCGGGTCAGATGCCCCTGCACCTGCAATTGGTGAATGCGAAGGGCGACGTGGTCAGTGAACGCTTTGCAAATTGATGACACCCACAGCCGTTCCACCCCAAATTTTAGTCATTGGCTATGGCAATACCCTCAGAGGCGATGATGGCATCGGCTATCAGGTGGCTGAAGCAGTTGCAGCATGGCAACGACCCCACCTGCGATCGCTGCCGGTACATCAACTGCTACCCGAACTAGCAGCGGCGATCGCCGATGTAGACGTGGTCGTCTTCATTGATGCCGCCATTGTCAGTCATCCCTCGTCACCCCATATCACCGTAGAATCCTTGATAGCGGCTAGGGATGCCACCTTTAGAACCCATCTAATCACTCCCCAGTTCCTGTTAGGTCTGAGCCAACGACTTTACGGTGCAGCACCCACTGCCTATTTGCTGACGATTCCCGCCATAGATTTTGCCTTGGGGACAACCTTGTCGCCCCTCGCCTGTAGAGGGAAAGCCTTGGCCTTAGGGATCTGTCACGACATTTTTCAGCGGTTGAACACCGATCAAAAAACTTGCCCCCTTTTCAGCTCTCAGGACTGACCCCGTGGCTGACAGCAGTTGCCAGGGAGCGCTCCAATAGGAACGCATGGTTGACGAACGTAGACCCTTAGGTTGGTGATTCAGCCGCTGATTTTTGCCGCCAACGGCTGGCACGCTCCTCAGCTTCCGCCATGACCAAAGCCATGCGGCCATCGATCATCTCACCGGGGGTAATTTTCTAGCACCTTGGTCGAGAGAGCGATCCGCCCTTTGGCTTCATCCCGATCTACAATTACGGCTTGCAGCGGTTGTCCCAGCTGAAACAACTCCGGGAGCGATCGCACAAACTGATTGCTGATCTGGTTAATGTGGAGCAGTCCCGTGGTGCCTTCAAAGTCGATAAACAAGCCAAAGGGCTTAATGCTGGCAACCTTGCCGTCAATCAGTTGACCCACCTCAAACTGACTGACACTGGCAGATCGTGCTGCCTGTCGCTGCGATAACACCAGTTTGCCCCGTTCGGAGTCTACTTCCAGGAACCCCACGGTCAGGGTTTGGCCTTTGAGGGCTTCGAGATTTTCTCGCGCTACCAGGTGCGATCGCGGAATAAAGCCCCGCAGACCTCGGGTGGCGACGGTCACCCCGCCCTTATTTAACCCCGTAACCCGCACCGACAGGGTTTGGTTGTTTTCTTGCATTTGTTTCAACTGCTCCCAAACCTGCAAGATTTCCATCCGCTTCCGGGACAGGGTGACCTGACCCTCGGCGTCTTGCTCCCGAATAATCATAAACTCCTGCTCAGATTGCAGGGGCAGGATCTCCGTGACCTTGACGTTGGGATTCAGAGCCACCTCAGCAGCAGGCAAATAAGCCAGAGATTTAGCACCAATATCAACATAGGCACCATCGGATTCGTAGCTGTAGACTTTGCCAGTTACCATCTGTCCAGTGGGGAAATGGTAATCGTGCTGTTCCAGTGCCCTGGCAAAATCCTCCATCGAGAACGATGCAGCAGTTTCGCGGGAGCGGGCAGATTTAGAAGTCATAGACACTATGCAAACATTTAGCAAAAACTCGCTCTACTAGGATACAAGTTCTGCACCGGGTAGCGGTTGACGAATCAGCTGCAGCTGTTGATGATCTCGTAGCCAGCGGAATTGAAAGACGCGCTGGGCAGCTACGGTAACAGCTGTCATAAAGCTGTGATTTGCCATCACCCCCAAGGGAATCCCCAGAATCGGTACGGAACTGCCACTAAATTTTTCGATCAAGTTCTCGACGGCCCGCTTGAAAATTGCTTCAATACTGCCTTCTACCAAGTTATCTTCCACCGCCCCTTCCAGAATATCCTCCAGGGTTTGCCGATCTAGCTGCTGGTGGAGATCCCGCAGTGCGAGCAGCGCCTGAGTTTTTTTCCTCGGGGGTCATCGCGGTGCTCACCCCCAAAATTCGCCAGGCAAATTCCTGCTCTAAAGCAGTTTGGGGACTGTAGCCATAACATAACCCCACTTGGTGGATGGTTTGCAACGCCAGAATAATCGAGAGCGGAATATCGGCCATCTCACCAAAGGTTTCTAGGAGAGCAACGGTGCCTCCCTCCAGATCGGACAGGGTGATGGCACGGTTCGTAATGGTCTGAGTCAGGCGATCGCAGATCTCCAGGGATTTCTGGCCTAGTTCGTGATGATGGGTGATTTCAGCCGCAGCTTGCAACCAGTCCCAATCATCCTGCCAGCGAGTGGTTACCTGATCACACAACCGCAGGGTCGCTTGCAGCACCTCAAGGGGTAGCAGCACATCGGTCAAGACCTTGACCGGGTAAAGGACGGTCGCCACCGCCGTGGAGATCGCTTCCGGCGGTTCCGCTTCCCAGTCATCAATAGCCAAGATTTGCTGGGCTTCGTAGGCGGTAATTGCCCCCGTGACTTCAAACCAGTCGGCCTTCAGCCTGCAAACGGAGGCGGTGGGATCCGTCGCCTGCTGAATGATGTCGATGAGTTGGGGCAGCCAGTCGTCAGGAACCAGGGTTGGATCTTGGAAGTTGATCACAACGGAGCCAGCCGCTGGATTGATGCGCACCGCCGCCACACCTGCCAAAGATGCTAGGAGGGCTTGTAAAGATTGCGGGTAGGTAGGATCTAACTTCAGGCGCGGAATGCTCAAACGCATTCGCCCCCGGCTGCTATGGAGGACTTGGTAGGCAACGGTCTGGGAAACGGGGTCACTGGGAGTGGAGCTCACCATCGGGGGATCCATAGGGGTTGATGCCATCACTTGGGTTACCTGGTTGAGAACGGCCTGAGCATTCACCGCTGTATCCATGATTCCTCCCCCAGAATTCCTAGTAGTCTATCAAGCAAACGCTGTGCGCCAGAGCTGCTGTAACTGCATCCAGGCATCCGCTGCTGCTTCCGGATGGTAATCAGGTCGCTGGTTACAGAAAAATCCATGCCCCACTGGATACCGATAGATCTGGTGTGGAATCTGATGGGTTGCTAGGGCGGCCTCGATTTGATCGATCTGTTCTACGGGAATTAAGGGATCGCGAGTGCCAAAAAAGCCATAGACCGTTCCCTGAATCTCTGGGGTGCGCGTAATCGTGGGTGCGCCGCCCCCAGGGGTAAAGGTGGCGATGCCCGCTCCATAGAAGCAGGCAGTGGCGCGAATGGCTGGCAGGGTGGCGGCCAAGTAGGCCACATGACCCCCAAAACAGAACCCCAGGCAGGCGATCGCCCCTGGTTTGAAATTGGGTAGGGTCTGGAGATAGGTAATCGTGGCAGTAGTGTCACTCAATAATTGAGCCGCAGTCGTTTGATCCTTGTGATACCGACCGAGTTCCAGATCAGCGGCATTGTAGCCGACGTCAAAGCCCGGTGCGGTGCGTTGATAAATCGCCGGGGCGATCGCCAGATATCCTTCTTGGGCAATTCGTTCTGTCACCTCCCGAATGTGGGCATTGACCCCAAATACCTCCTGAAAGACAATGACCGCTGGATAAGTTCCCGCAGCCATGGGTTGAGCCAGATACGCCTCAATCTGAAGATCCAGGTTGGGGATATGAACGGTGCTTGTCCGAATTTCCATGGTGATGTTGTCCGCCCAGACACTTGCTGTTCAGATTCTAGGGGAATTCGGCGCTGACGGACGTTCAACCCCAGATCTAATCCGACAAGCCAGATTCTTGAGGAAATCTGCTCGATGAACTGGCTGACTTCACCGGCGTGTGTTCCGGTAACCCATGCCCTTGGGCATCTAAAAACAGTCCCAACTGGTTATTCAGGCTGGCTTTTGGCGTTGCTGGTTAGCGGTATGAATCTACTCCTTCTGGCGATCGCAAAATTCACTTATACCTGGCTGGTGGCATTGTCAAGATCTTCGATTCATACTTGGATTAAGCAACGCCAAAAAATCATCATGATCAACCAGTGGATTAATATTGAACACGCCCTCGATTATCTGCGGCGGGCGGACAACATTCCCCATCGCACCGAGGGAGAAGCAGTCCTCCTCGATCACGTCCCCCAAACCGTGAAGCGCATCCTTGATCTAGGAACCGGGAATGGTCGATTACTGGCGTTACTGAAAGTAGATCGTCCCCAAGCCCAGGGAGTGGCCTTAGATTTTTCGCCCACGATGCTGGCAGAAGTGGGGGCACGTTTTGCGGCGGATGCCACCGTGACCATTGTTGATCACAATCTAGACCTGCCCTTGCCAGACTTGGGAACATTTGATGCCGTGGTGTCTAGTTTTGCCATTCACCACTGCACCCATCCCCGTAAACAGGCGCTCTATGCCGAAATTTTTGCCTGCCTACAACCAGGAGGAATTTTTTGCAACCTGGAACATGTGGCATCTCCCACCCCTAAACTCCATGCTCACTTTCTCGAGAGCATTGGCTACACCCCCGAAACAGAAGACCCCTCGAACAAACTGCTGGATGTCGAAACCCAGTTGCATTGGTTACGGCAGATGGGATTTATAGAGGTTGATTGCTACTGGAAATGGCTGGAAATGGCCTTACTGATCGGACTGAAGCCTCTCTAGATCGGTCGTTAAAAATTTCAACCTGATCAATTTCGTGCCTGTTGGGTAGAGATGCAAGCAGCTCGAGGGGTCAAGATAAAACTTGTCAACGCTGCAATGGTAATAATCGGAGTCAGGGTGGTACTGGAAAGAATCGCCACAATTAAGATGATACTGATCGGGGTTCTCAGCAGGGCAATGGCGATCGCGGCCATCATGCAGGAAACCGCAACCGTAGCCGGAATTGCCGGAACCAGCAGACTCACGGCTTCGCCAACCGCGGCCCCAATGAAGAACAAACTAAACACATAGCCACCACGAAACCCCGTATTGAGACTGACACTAAAGGCAAGGATTTTCCCCAGGGCTGATAGCAACAACATTCCTACCCCTAACTTGGCACCCTGATTAATCATGGTTTGAATCTGTGGTTCACCAAAGAACAGCGTCAGGGGAGCAACCGTGGCAATCAATCCAATTACCAGTCCTCCCAGCATATTCAGCAGGATCGGAGAGCCAGCAAGTCCCTGAGTTAGATACCCCGTGCCCCGAAACACCACCACGGTGAACCCCGCAACCCCAGCGCCTAGGATGCCGAGACAGAGGGCATAGAGAAAATCAACCGCATGGAGTTGGGGATAGGCGGGAAATAGATACTCCCCGCCAATGGTCAGACCTGTAGCGGTGCGAAAAACCATAAATCCGCAGGTAGAGGCCACCAGGGTAGGAACCAGCGCTTCGTAATATTCCAAACCCTTGCGGTGGGGAAACTCCAACGCCAAGAGCGCACTGCCAACGGGGGAGCCGAAAAAGGCACCTAACCCCGCACCGACGCCACAAAAGGTCAAGATCCGCAGCTGTTCGTTCGGTAGTTTTAGCTTTTCTCCCAGCCAACTGCCCAAGCCACCGCTGATGTCAACAATGGGAGATTCAGGCCCCACACTACTTCCACAACTAATTGAGATCAGAGAGGTAGTCAGCATCGCGGGAATTTGGCGGTAATCCACTCGCCCTTGCCGATGGATTTCATCAATCACTTCATTCATCGAACTCGGGGCACCGAGCCAGCGAACCGTCAGTGCCACTAATAACCCACCGACCATGGTCACCAACCACCCATAGGTAAACACCTGGGGAGCATTGGGTTCGGGGGCACCGGAAAGTACCAATCCGACCAACCAAAACCCTAGTTCCATCGCCAAGTAGTAGGCGGTGGCGACCCAGCCAACCCCAAAACCAATAATGGTGGCATAGAGTAGCAACCGACGATAGGTTATGGACTCTCTGCTGATATCACGCATGGGTGGGATTGAACATAGGCCAATTTACGCACCAGCATACGTGGTTGGGAAGCAATTGCAACTTGACTTCAGTCACGTGAGGCCATTAAGCCTGAGAGTGGGGAGTGAGAGTGCAGCCAACGGCGATAGAGTACCTTGTGATGAATGCTCTGGAAACTCTGGGGGTAGTCAGAAGGAAGACGTTGGATGAAGGAACTGCTTGATGTAGCAGGACAACGCCATCTTCAAGTTGGCGGTGATCCGTATCGAGCTGCTGACTGTAACCAGTTGTTGAACCAGGATGAACTGCATGAGTTGCTATCTATCCTGCGATCGCTGTCTGCTTGCCAACCCTTACCTGCCAGATAATAATGCCAGCAGTAGGCTCTGCCGGAGGGCAACCTACCGCCTGGTGAATGTTCGATGCTGCCTGACCAGCACTATATTTAACTTGGAGAAGTTAAATATAGTGCTGAGATTTACAGTTAATCGATAGTTCGTCGATCTGCTGATGCGATTTATTGGGTGTAGGACGTATGGGGATTTTTGGCGGTATCTTGCTAGTCGTTGGCATTGTTTTGTTCTTTGTTCAGAAGCACCACAAAGAAAAGCTGCGGAGTGTGCGGCTAGCTCGGTCAGCGGCGATCGCCGATCTCAATCTCATTGCCGCTGAGATTGCGCAAGAAATGGGGCAGGGCAGCTGGCGAGATTACGTCAAGGTCAATGGCAAGATCCAGTGTGATCAACCCCTGAACTCAGAGCTGAAGCAGTCTCCCTGTGTCTATTACTCCATGAACGTTACCCGCGAGTATGAAGAGACCGTCACCCGCCAAGACAGTGAGGGTAAAACCGTGCGGGAAACTCAGCGCGGTTCTGAAACCATTGCTAGCAACTCCCAATCCACCCCTTTTTATGTCCAGGACAAAACCGGCAAAATTCTGGTCAGTCCTGACACTGCCGATATTGAAACAGTCCAGATTCTGAACGAATTTCGTCAGGGCAAGCAAAGTTCTGGCAGTCTTTCCTTTGGTAATTTCTCGATCGACCTCAATGTCAGTCTGGGGTCTGGTGGACGTCGGACTCTGGGCTATCGCTACACCGAGTCGATTTTACCCGTGGGTCGGAATGTGTTTGTCTTGGCAACCGCCAGTGATGAGACCGGGGAGTTAACCCTGCGCCGACCCACAGAATCTGGTCGCAAGTTTGTGATTTCCCTGAAGTCGGAGGATGAATTGGCCAAGGACACACAACGGGTGATTACCTACTCGTTTTATGGCATGATTGCTTCCCTTGTGATAGGAGTGGTGCTATTACTGCTGGCACTGGTGAGTTAGGGGGCAGGAATGGGGTCATAGAAGTTCTCAGCATGACTGAATTGCAAACTTTGATGCTGATTTGAAGATCGCTCCAGGGGGTGGCAACTGCCGGAGTTGCGGACTGGGATGGGGTTTGGCTTCAAAAATTTTAATAAAAATTCTCATCAAATCGGTCTAACGTAGCAATTTAGGTGGATGTTGCGGATTATGGGTTTTATACGCAGTTGACTTTAGCGCCAGGAATTTTAGCATGAGCAGTAATTTAGCAACCAAGTTACGTGAGGGAACGAAAAAGTCCCATACGATGGCAGAGAATGTTGGCTTTGTGAAATGTTTCCTCAAAGGGGTCGTTGAGAAAACCTCCTATCGGAAACTCGTTGCCAATCTCTACTTCGTTTATACGGCCATGGAAGAAGAGATGGAGCGCCATCGTCAACACCCCATCCTGTCTCAGATTTACTTCCCCGAGTTAAATCGCAAGGCTAGTTTGGAGCAAGATTTAGGTTTCTACTTTGGCACCCATTGGCGAGATCAAGTCGCTCCCTCTCCGGCGGCTCAGGCTTATGTGCAGCGGATTCGGGAGATCTCTGCCTCGGAGCCTGAGTTGCTGATTGCCCACTCCTATACCCGCTACTTAGGGGATCTCTCCGGGGGGGCAAATTCTCAAGGGGATTGCTCAACGGGCCATGAACTTATCCGAGGGGCAGGGAACCGCCTTCTATGAGTTTGCCGCGATCGCCGATGAGAAGGCGTTCAAAGCCAAGTATCGTCAGGCCATGAATGATATTTCCTTTGATGAGGCAACCTGCGATCGCATTGTCGATGAAGCCAATGCCGCCTTTGGCATGAACATGAAAATGTTCCAAGAGCTAGAAGGCAATCTGGTTAAAGCCATTGGTCAAATGCTCTTCAATAGCATCACGCGGCGGCGCTCCCGTGGTAGCACGGAGTTGGTAACGGCTGAATAACCACCACCAGCCCTGACTTTTTTTGTGAACAACCCCCTGCATGTCTGGGGGTTTGTTTATATCTAGTGCTGGACAGGCCACCGCATTCCTCTATGGGCGCAACTGCTCAAACAGCCGCGCCACCCGATCTAAATCCTTATCGCCAGGGCTGCGCTCTACCCCGCTGGAGAGGTCAATGCCATTGGGTTTTAGCTGACCCAAGGCTGCCAGCACATTATCTGGGGTGAGACCGCCCGCCAAGAACCAAGGCAGGGGCGGGGAGTAATCCTGAAGCTGCTGCCAGTCGAGGATCTGTCCGGTGCCCCCCAGTCGTTGGGGATGATAGGCATCCAAGAGCAGGGTGTCAATCCAGTCTTGATAAGCACTCCCTTGGTGCAGGGTTGTCAAGGTCTGAACTCGCAGTGCCTTAATTAGTTCCATCCCAGGCAGCATCTGCCGCAATTGCTGACAAAAATTAGGGGACTCCTGACCGTGGAGTTGTATTCCGGTGAGTCCAGCAGTAATTGCCGTCTGGCAAATCACCGTCAGGTTGGCATCGACAAATACCCCAATCCGGTCTGGTGTTTGCCCTTGGGGCAGGCAATTGACCACCTCCCGAATTTGCTGGGGAGACACATAGCGAGGAGATCCCGGAACACAGATGAATCCCAGTGCCGTGGCTCCTAGTTCGGCGATCGCCCGTCCTTGGTCTGGTTTGGTAATGCCGCAGATTTTTACCCGCATTCTGGATCTCCCGATACAACGCACCGGAGGATGTTAACTCTTAAAACAAAGCACCACATCCGATCCAGGTGCTTTTTATAATTCTAGGTGTTTGTAACTACTGTTTGAAATCCGGGAGAAAAAACGTGCTTGACTCGACGTTACTAGGGGTTGCCCAACATACAACGGGTCGTCTGGCTGACTGGTCCGTGGGCGTTGGAGTGGTGATGATTGGCTGTAACTTGTTCGCGATCGCGGTCGGTCGCTTTGCCATTCAAAACGCCGGGGAAGCAGGGCTATCCCTACCGGGCAAAGTTCCGGCACTGTGGAAGCGTTTTGGCCTACCCGAACTTCTGGCAACCGTGAGCCTCGGCCATGTGTTAGGAGCGGGTGTTATTTTAGGGCTGACGAACGCTGGAATGCTCTAAAAATCGTCCTTCAGTAGATTCAGAACATCCGTTCATCCTCTCAACCGAGAAGTTGCATCGGTTACCTCTCGGTTGATTTAGGTGTCCTGGTTGGATGAACTGGAAGGAACCACCAGAGAGATTTAAACAACCTAAATTATCCGGTTTAGGAATCCCACCCCCAAAGAAGTGGGAGGGTGTCAAAATGGAGGTTACCCAAGCGATCGATTTTGCAGGAGGCGATTGTGAACCCCTATAGCACTAAGCTATTACAACTCAACCTATCCGGTGTGGGTTTTTGGCTCACCTTCCTCGGAATTCTCTGGCTTCTGGGAGCCGTCGGCTTGGGCTGGCTGGTGAACTCTGTGTTGATTTTGCTGGGCTTGATTTTCATCGCTCCCGTCCTAGCCTTTTTCGGGTTTCGTTGGTGGCTCCAGCGCAATCTGGTTCAAGGTGAATGCCCCATCTGCCAGTTTGAATTGACGGGGTTGAACCGTACCCAATTCCAATGCCCCAATTGCCAAGAGTCTCTGAAGGTGGAATCAGGACAGTTTGTGCGGCTGACGCCACCTGGAACCATTGATGTACAGGCAGTGGAGGTGACAGCTCAGCGCCTAGAGGATTGACCCTGGGCAATCTCGTTCCTAACAGTAAGTTGAAACATCTTCCTGGCAATCATCGGCCAGATAGGATAAGGCTCGGAATCGCAGAAACACGAGCTGTTCATAGAGCGGATTCAGCTTACACAGGGGGGGGATATGGACGACTTTATGCCCGAAGAGGTTGATATCTCGCTCAAAGGGACACTGGGACGGGATCATCTTGCAGAGGAAACGAGCCACCCGTGGATCCTGAATCTCCAGTTGATCCAGCCAGTCTCTTACCGGATGTAGCAGATCGGGTTTGGTGTCTGCATGGGGGTCTACCGCTACCAGGCGTTGGCGAGCCAAGAGGTTGGCGCTTTCGCTATCCTCTCCGGCATTCACTGGATCTGCCTCATCCGGCACACACAGGGTGAGGCGTAGCGCCTCCAGTGCCTCTGGCTTTTGTTCCAGTGCCGTTGCCAACTGGTGCAATACCTGATCTTCACGGCTGGAGTAAAGGCCGTCTGCCACAGCTACCATGACCGCTGTTCTTAAGAAGTTTTCGCGGATGTTGCTTTCAGGCCCTAGAGCTGTGGCAAGTTCGGTGGCAGTAATCGGTTGCAATCTCTCTAAATCAGTCCGGGCGGCCAGTTCCCCGTGGGTGAGGGAGGCTATGAACTGCTGTTCTTCAGGATTGAAGTTGCCATCGGCCCAGGCGATCGCCAGCAGTCCCCGGAGCCAGGCCACGATCTGTTCATCGCTGTAGGAAGGTTTCACGACGCTCGTCATAATGCTAGTCAGAATAATTCCTCATCTATACCAGTTTCCCCTATCCGAGATACCACCGTGAACTAACGGTAAACTGGAAAGCTGAACCTGCGATATGGAAGGATTGCCTTGTGACCCTGCGAGAGCTTGCACTATTACTAATGTCGATCCTGATGAGTGTGGCAGGGCAGTTTTTCTTAAAGGCAGGGGCACTACGTCTGGGAAAGGTCAATTCCACGAATATTATCAGCCACCTCGTGAGTATTGTCACCACTCCTGAACTCCTAGCGGGTCTGACCTGCTATGGCTTGGGAGCCTTTGCCTACATTTTGCTGCTCACCCGGGTCAAGCTTAGCGTCGCCGCCCCTTCCATTGCCCTGGTTTATGTGTTCTCGGTGATGATTGGATTTCTGATCTTTCGCGAACCCGTCCCCCTCAGTCGTGTCTTCGGACTGGGATTAATTGTGGGCGGCGTGGTGCTAGTGGTCTGGAAAAGTTAACCCCTCGGGTTCAGCTCAGGGCGGATCGCAGCTGCACGGCGCAGGCTTTCAGCTCTGGTTGCCCCGAATCAGGACAGGACTCGGCATGGGTAAGCGCATTGGCTTCCGCCTGTTCAGCCCAAAGTTCTCCCCAATGCATGGGCACAAATACAGTGCCAGGGGCGATCGCCGCAGTCACCTTGGCCGGGAATTGCGCATAACCCCGGCGAGACTGAACCTTTACCAAGTCCCCAGGTTGAATCTGGAGGGTCGCAGCATCACGGGGATGAATTTCAATAAAGGGCGCTGGATGCATTTGCCGGATTTTATCAATACGCCCGGTGCGGGTTTGGGTATGCCAGTGACCGTAGAGCCTACCCGTTGTTAACACCCAGGGGTACTCCGGATCGGGGGGTTCTGCCAACCCTCGGGAGTGATAGGCGGCGAATTTAGCCCGACCATCGGGGGTCTGGAACTGGCAATCGGTGTAGAGACGTTTCGGTGACAAATCCAGGGGTTCGCCCTCTGGACAGGGCCACTGTAACGGCCCGACCTCCCGTAGTCGCTGGTGACTGATCCCGGTCATGTCGCAGGGACGCCCACGGGTGAGTTGGACAAACTCAGCATGGACATCCGCTGCCGATTCAAAGGGGAACTGCTCTCCAAACCCGAGCCGCCGTCCGACGTCGGCAAAAACTCGCCCAATCCTCCCGATCTTCGCCGCAGGGGGCTTGAAAGGCAGGGCAGAGAGTGACGCGGCGCTCGGAGTTGGTCATGGTTCCCGTTTTCTCGCTCCACTGGGTTGCGGGCAAAAGCACATGGGCGTAGGCAGAGGTTTCGGTGGGATAGTAGGCTTCTTGATAGATGGTGAATGCAGACTGCCGCAGCGCCGCCTTGGTCCGCGCTAGATCGGGGAGACTGACCACCGGATTCGTGGCGGCGATCCAGAGTAAGCCCACGGCTCCCGTTTCCAGACCCAGAATCATCTCCCAGGCAGTTCGCCCCGGATAGGGGGAAATTTGTCCGGGGGGCAGCCCCCAAAACTGCTCAACTTCTGCCCGGTGCTGTGGATCTTTGACCGACCGATAACCCGGTAAGAGGTGAGACAGCCCCCCCGCTTCCCGCCCCCCATGGCATTGGGCTGGCCCGTCAGTGAAAAACGGCCCCGCTCCGGGCTTACCAATCTGCGCCGTCATCAGGTGCAGATTAATCAAGGTGCGAACTTTCGCAGTCCCTTCCCGAGACTGGTTGATACCCATGGACCAGAGGGAGAGGACTCGCTGGGATTCCCCCCGAATAGCGAGCGGTTTGTTCGAGATCGGCAATGCTGATGCCGCATTTCTGCGCCGTGATTTCAGGGGGTATAGTGCTGCACCACCGCTGCACAGGCAGCAAAGTTTGTGGTGTGGTGTTGAATAAATTCAGGGCGATCGTAGCCCCAGTGCAGGAGCAGATAGGCAATGCCATTGAGCAGATCAATGTCGGTGCCGGGACGAATTGCCAAATGCACATCCGCGACCTCGGCGGTTGGAGTACGACGGGGATCGACGACGATGAGTTTGACGTGGGGATGGCGTTTGTGATGCTTGCGGAGGCGATTAAAGAGAATCGGATGGCATTCTGCGGCATTGCTGCCAATAATGAAGGCACAATCGGTGAGATCCAGATCGTCGTAGCAGCAGGGGGGGCCATCGGCCCCAAAACTCTGGACATAGCCCGATACCGCCGAGGACATACACAGGCGGGAGTTGGCATCAAAGTTATTGGTGCCGAGACAGCCCTTCATCAGCTTTTGAGCGGTGTAGTAGTCCTCGGTGACGAATTGTCCAGAGCCATACATACAAAGGGCATCGGCTCCCTGAGTCTGTTGGACGGTACGGATGCGATCGCAGATGTGTTCCAGAGCAGTCTCCCAACTCACCCGCTGAAACGGTTGATCCAACCGCTGCCGGAGCATGGGATGGAGGAGTTGGTCTTTGCCCATGGACTCCGCCACGGTTGCCCCTTTGACACACACCATGCCATGGCTGGAGGGATGGGCGCGATCGCCGCGCACGATCCAGGTATGAGAAGCAGCGTCTGGGGAAGTTGACTTGCCAGGGGCAGGGAGGGCTTCTAAACCACAGCCAACCCCACAGTAAGGGCAAAGGGTTCGGGTCACGGTCATGGTTGAGTCATCCCGTCTGGGTGGATTCCCAGCCATCTCCGCTGGGATTTTCTTCCCTCACTTGTAAGCGCTGACAGGGAATTTGCTCTAAAAGGGTCTCTTGACTGTCTTCCGTGGCGCCATAAACGTCCAAGAGGGCATCGGCGGGTACCTCCAAGAGCAACCGTTCCCTGGGAAAAACGATGCGCTGGAAATGCCAGTTGGGAATGTTGACGATAGATGCTAGTTGCACTTCTGTGGTGACATTCTCGTAGTAACAGAGAATTCCATCCGTGAAGCGGGGCAGGGGGGGCGTAAAGGTCTGAGACATAGGGAAGGAGGGGGGTGAGGAGCGACAGGTGAAAGTGCAGTGGCAGGGATCAACGCTGACGGGGGTTACCCGTGGGGAATGACCCTAGGGGTTGAGGGCATGGCGACTGAAGAGGAAATCTAAGGCATGGTTACGGAGGGTGTAATAGGCTGGGTCTTCCAGCAATTGACTGCGATCGCGGGGACGGGGAAAGGGGATCTCCAAAATTTCCCCAATTTGGGCCTGGGGGCCATTGGTCATCATCACAATCCGATCGGCTAAAAATAGGGCTTCATCAATGTCGTGGGTAATCATCATCACCGTGACTTGATGGTTGTGCCAGATCTTCAGCAGTTCTTCCTGGAGTTCTTCCTTGGTAATCGCATCCAAGGCTCCAAAGGGTTCATCTAGAATTAGCACCTGGGGGCAGATTGCTAGGGCACGGGCGATCGCCACCCGTTGCTTCATCCCCCCAGAAAGTGCTTTGGGGCGCTTATGGGCTGCTTCTTCCAAGCCCACTAAGTTGAGATACTCCGTAGCGATCGCGCGTTTTTCGGCGGTAGTTTTTTCGGGATAGACGGCTCGGACGGCCAGATAAATATTTTCAAACGCCGTTTTCCAGGGCAGTAGGGAATAGTTCTGGAATACCACCATGCGATCGGGGCCCGGTCGGGTAATCCGTCGTCCCTGGAGACGCACCTCGCCACTGCTGGGCTTCCGGAAGCCCGAAATCATATCCAGGAGGGTGGTTTTACCACAGCCTGAGTGCCCAATGACGCAGACAAACTCGCCTTCGTAGACCGTCAGGTTCACGTCTTCCAGCACCGTGAAAGGCCCGTTGGCGGTGGGATAAACCTTCGAGACCTGATCGATCACCAGAAAGGGGTCACGGTTGCGGGCAGCAGGGGAGGGCTGGAGCTGAGAAAGGGTTTGCATCGCTTCAGAGGGGGGAAGGGCGGAAGAAGGTGCCGAATCAGTCATGCAGATTTAGGCGGCGGGAGTGAGGGGATCGAGAATGATTTCGGCCACCTGAATCGGACGATTCAGGGGCAGACTCTGGAGATATCCGATGGGATCGTTGGGATCAAAGACCACTCCATCAAAAAGTTGGAAGGGATCCCGGTCGGGTTCGGCATCGGGTAAGCCCAACTGTCGAGCCGCTTCACCGTAGAGATCCACGCGGCGGTTCCGCTCCAGGATCTCCACCCAGTTTTTCGGGAAAGGGGTCATGCCCCATCGGGCCAGCTGGGTGAGAATCCACAGCCCCTCGGCTCGCCCTGGACAGGTGCTGTGATCGACGTAGAACTGATTGAAACGCAGCATCTGGATCGGCTCCCCGATGCCCGTGTCATAGGGGTCAAGCAAACCGGGGGCAAGGTAGCGGGCATCGACGCCCACGTACTGAGGCTGGGCTAATAACCCTAGAATTTCCGGGCGATGGCGGCGATCATCGCAATATTCACAAGCTTCCAGCAACGCCCGCACCAGGGCAAGATGGGTTTGGGGATGCTGCTGAATCCAATCTTCCCGCAGTCCAAGGATTTTCTCAGGATGGGAGGGCCAGATGTCCAGATCGGTAGCCACCACAAACCCCAAGTGTTCTTGCACGGCTCGAGAGTTCCAAGGTTCACCCACGCAATAGCCATCAATATTTCCGGCCTTGAGATTGGCAACCATCTGAGGTGGGGCAATCACGGTCAAATTGACGTCCCGGTCAGGGTCGATTCCCCCCGCTGCCAGCCAGTAGCGCAGCATCAAGTTATGCATCGAATCTGGATGAACAACCCCAAAGGTGGGTACCCGATCGGGGGTAGCCATCAGGGCGGATTTGAGGCTCCTCAGGGATCTCACCCCTTGGTCGTAAAGCTGGCGACTGAGGGTGATCGCGTTGCCGTTACGGGCTAACACTAGGGCGGAGACTATCGGCAGCGGTGTTTCCCCTCCTAACCCGAGGGTGATGCTCAAGGGCATCCCGGCAACCATATGGGCTGCATCGAGACGCTGACTGCGAATCCCCTGGGCGATCGCTTTCCAACTGGGTTCGCGGCAGAGATTGACGGCTGCGAGACCGTGCTTCTGGAAAAAAGCCCATTTCTTTGGCAACCACTAGGGGAGCACAATCGGTTAAGGGAATGAAGCCAATGTCCAAGTTGACCTTCTCTAAACCATTGCCAGCGATCGCCACAATTTTCCGGCTACTCCTGCGCTTCTTGTCTCGCTTTTGCTGGTTGAGAAAATAAATAATCTCATTCCGCAGCCCATAGTAATTAGGATGGTTGACCACCTCCATGCGGGCGCGGGGCCGGGGAATTGGCACCTCTAAAATTTGACCAATATGGGCTTCGGGGCCATTGGTCATCATCACAATGCGATCGGAAAGCAACAGCGCCTCGTCTACATCGTGGGTGACCATCACACAGGTGACCTGACTTTCTTGGCAGACCTGCATCAACTGTTCCTGCAGGTTACCCCGGGTTAGGGCATCCAAGGCTCCAAAGGGTTCGTCCAACAGCAGGACTTTCGGTCGCAGGGCCAAGGCTCGGGCGATCGCCACCCGTTGCTTCATGCCCCCTGACAGTTCTCGGGGCTTTTTGTGAGCCGCAGCCCGTAACCCCACCATATCAATGTGGTGCTGGATGATCAGCCGTCGCTCTCCGGCAGGCAACTGCTTCAGCACCTTGTTCACCCCGAGGGCAATGTTTTGGTAGACCGTTAACCAGGGCAGCAGGGAGTAGTTCTGAAACACCACCATGCGATCAGGGCCAGGTCGGGTGACCTGCCGTCCCTCTAGAATCACTCCGCCCTGGGAAGGGCGTTCCAAACCAGCCAGAATGTTGAGTAGGGTGGACTTACCGCAGCCCGAGTGCCCGATCAGGGAAACAAACTCTCCCCGTTGGATTTTTAAATCGATATTCTTGAGGGCAATGTAGCGATCGCCCTTGGGCAGGGGGAAAACTTTATCAACGTGGTCAATCTCGACATATGTAGACATGGATGAATGCTCCTACTTGTCTTCAGCAGCAACGAAACTAGCCACGAAACCCACCAGCTTATCCAGTAAAAAGCCCACTACGCCAATGTAGATCAGCGCCAGAATCACCTCGCTATTATTGCTACTGTTGTAGGCATTCCAGATAAAAAAGCCAATGCCCGTATCCCCCCGGAGCATCTCAGCAGCAACAATTGCCAACCAGGCTAACCCAATACCCAGACGTAATCCGGTAAACATGTAGGGAACGATGGAGGGCAACAAAATATCCAAGAAGTATTCCTGTCCCGAGAGGCGCAAAACCTTGGCAACATTGCGGTAGTCCTGGGGGATTTGCTGCACCCCCACCGCGGTGTTGAAAATAATCGGCCAGATGGCGGTAATGAAAATCACAAACAGTCCCGCTGGCTCAGAGTTGCGGAAGACGGCGAGGGCAATGGGCAACCAGGCCAGGGGCGGCACGGTGCGTAGCACCTGAAACAGGGGGTCGAGACCGTCGTACATCAGGCGACTGGCACCCACCAAAATCCCCAGGGCAATGCCCACCACCGCTGCTAGAGAATAACCGACGGCCACCCGTTGCAAGCTGGCCAGGGTTTGCCAACCCAGCCCTTTATCCCCACCTTCATTGAGAAAGGGATGAAAGATTAACTCTTGGGTGTCCTCCCACACCTGAAACGGTCCGGGGAGGGTGGCTTTGCCCATCATGGACAACAGTTGCCACAACAGCAAAAATACGGCGAGGGCAACCAGCGGAGCCACAATTTTCTGCGGTCGCTTTTGAAGTTGGGTGAAAAATGCAGGTAACCAGTTCCCCCTGCTGAGTCTTGCGGTCATGGGTGTTTCTCTCTTGGTGGGCTGTGCAAATCGGGCTAGGCGATCGCCTTAATCTTGAGGCTGTTGAGGTAGGCTTGGGGATTCTCCGGGTCAAATTTCACCCCATCGAAGAAGGTTTCCACTCCTCGAGAGCTACTGCTGGGAATGGCAGCCGTTTGGCCGATGGCCTTCGCCGCTGCTTGCCACACATCTTCCCGATTAACCGTATCCACCAGCTTTTTCGTGTCTAGTTCAGGGGGTAAATAACCCCAGCGAATATCTTCGGTTAAGAACCAGAGATCATGACTCTTATAGGGATAGGAGGCATTGTCTGACCAGAACTTCATCAGGTAGGGGCTATGCTCAACCACGCGGCCATCGCCGTAGTCAAACTTCCCTTCAGCCCGAGGCAGAATATCCTTGGCGGGTGCCTTGAACCATTCCCGCTTGGAGACAATCGCTGCCATCTCAGCCTTATTTTCCAGTTTGTCGCACCAGATTTGGGCTTCTTGAATCGCCATTAACAGCGCCTTGGCTGCTTTCGGATACTTATCCACCCACTCTCCGCGCATGGCGAAGGCTTTCTCGGGATGATTGTTCCATAACTCACCCGTGGTCAGGGCGGTATAGCCCAGTTGCTGGTTTACCAGTTGGGCATTCCAGGGTTCCCCGACACAGAAGGCTTCCATGTTGCCTTCCTTCATATTGGTGACCATCTGGGGCGGTGGTACCACAATAATGTCGACATCCTGCTTGGGCACAATCCCCCCTGCGGCCAACCAGTAGCGCATCCATAGATCGTGGGTGCCGCCGGGAAAGGTAACCGCACATTTCACCTCTTTGCCACTGGCTTTGGCCTTGGCAAAGGATTCCTTGAGGGGGGTCACTCTTAAGACCCAACTTCAGATCTTTGTAGGTATTGGCAACCGAAATCGCCTGTCCATTGACGTTTAGCCGTGCCAGGATGTACATGGGGATTTTCTTGTTCCCCTTGGTTATCTTGCCCTCTGCCATCAGGTAGGGCATGGGGGATAGAATATGAGCCCCATCAATGCCCGATCCCTCGGAACCCAACTCCAGGTTGTCGCGGGTCGTGGCCCAGGAGGTCTGCTTCACGACTTCAACCCCTGTCATGCCGTATTTCTCGAAATAGCCCTTCTCCTTGGCAATGATGAGAGGGGCAGAGTCGGTGAGGGCAATGAACCCTAAGCGAGCGGTGGCGATTTCGGGGGTATCGGCGGTGCCAGCCACGGGTGAGGCTGTAGGAGTAGAGTTAGGACTGGTAGCAGGGGTGGAATTGGAGCCGGAGGTACAGCCGTGGATCAGCAGGGTGGCAGCAGTGGTTGCACCAGCGGTAATCATGAATTTGCGTCGGGAGAGTTGCGACATGAATCGAAGTTCCTCAGTTCCTCAGGAGTTTTAAAGTAGGGTTGATGACGATGATGGTCGGAGCCGCTCTGCTGGAGCTAGACTAGTCTCCTGTTATCCCCCCTGCTGTCGAGGGGCGCGGCTTGGCATCAAAGTGTTGGATCAGCAGATCCCGGAGCACGGGTTGCAACTCATCACAGGGGACAGCCTTGATCACACAGGAACCCAGGGCCGCTTCTTTGCCCACCTTGCCTCCCATGTAAATGTCTACGGCTTCCAAGGTCTGACCGTCCTTGCGAGTCTTGGTGCCCATGAGTCCGATGTCAGCAACTTGGGGTTGACCGCAGGAGTTGGGGCAACCTGTCCAGTGAATCCTCACCGGACGAGGGGTATGCAGTTCCGCTTCTAGCTCTTGGATCAAAGCCAAGGCACGATTTTTGGGTTTCAAGTCAGGGCAAAGTTGCAGAATTGACTGCCCGTGCAAGAAACCAGACTACGCATGAGGGGCGTGGGACTGACGGAGAACCGCTGTAATAAGGGTTCCTTGAGCATGGGAGCCAAGCGCGAGTCCGGGACATTGGAGATAATCACGTTTTGTTCAACGGTGAGGCGAATCTCGCCGCTGCCAAAGACTTCCGCAATCCGGGCTAAATCAAACAGATCCGCGGCATAGAGCCGTCCCACGGGCACGTGTAACCCAACATAGTTGAGTCCCGGCTGTTTCTGGGCATGAATGCCAATGTGATCTCGCTTGTCCCAAAGAATTTCGTCCTTGGGAGCAGCGGTTTGTAAGGGATGCCCCAGATGCTGCTCAACGGCAGCTCGGAATTTTTCCAGTCCCCATTCATCAATCAGCCACATCAGTCGTGCTTTCTGACGATTCGCCCGCAGCCCATGGTTACGATAGACAATCAGAATTGCTTCACAGAGTGTCACAACATCTCGAGGATCTACCCAAACGTTCATGGGAATGGCTGGATCACAGCGTTTGGCAGAGAAAAAACCCACCGACCCAGACATTGAATCCCAGGGTGTCCTGTTTATAGGCGGGGACAAAGGCGAGGTCGTTAATTTCCGCATGAACCGAGTTGTCTCGGCAGCCGGCGATCGCAATATTGAACTTGCGGGGCAGATTGGTAAATGAGGGGTTGCCATCCCCATTATTGGTAATCATGTCCTGGACTTTGCGGATCAGTCCTCGGGTATCAATTAGTTCGTCCGCATCAATGCCAGCAACGGGTGACCCCGTAATGTTGCGGACATTATCCATCCCCGATTGCATGCTCGTTAGCCCTGCCTGCTGAAAGCGCTGAAAAATATCAGGAATATCTTCTAAACGAATCCCCCGCAATTGCAGATTTTGCCGGGTGGTAATGTCCGCATTTCCCTCGTCGCCATATCGCTGCACCACCTCGGCTAACACCCGCATCTGGCCGCTGGTCAAAATTCCATTGGGAATTCGCATTCTCAGCATGAACTTACCGGGGGTCACGGGTCGGAAAAACACCCCCAACCACTTGAGTCGATGGTCGCGATCGGTCTCATCCATGGCTTGCCAGCCCATTTGAGCAAATTGTGCCAACTCAGCCTTGACGGCTAAACCATCCTTTTCGGCTTTGAGCTTTTCAAATTTGTTGAGTGTTGCTGCCGCCGGAGCCGTGCCAACCATAGACTTACCTTTGAATCGTGCTGGATTGCTGGCAGGGAAACGAATACCCTTGTTGCAGTCCTAATGAAGCCAAGGTAGGTGGGACAGCCGTAAAGATTCGTATCTATGGTTACAAAATATTGCTAATTAATGACTTTTATGCATAATGTGCATGCAGCTTTGGCATAACAATAGGACTTTCCCCAGGGTCGGCAGCCCTCAGAACTTTTAACCTTCGTGAAGTGTGTGTCATCTGACAGAAACTGAACATCCACAAGAAAATTAGGTAAGACCTCTTCTCTTGATAGATATTCCGGGGCTGTCAGCACTTCTATGGGCTGTCTAGGTCGATAAACCGCTATTCGCTTGCCCTTGAGATCTATATAGCCAGCCGAGGCGACAACCATGCACTCAATATTCTTGTGTCTTTGCCTGTCCTTGCTTCCAGGAATCTGAAGGAGAGAGCAATACCATCACAAAATTGGGACAAAGCAGCAAAAAGCTCTGGTGTGGTTCTGACATTAGCGCATCCCACTTTTCTTGGGGAATCCAGGCGGCATTTGGAGAGAGATCGCCCAACGATTGAGATGATCCGCTGCAGATCACTTCTGACTCTCACAGATAACCTCTCGGAGGTCGGCTCCTAACTCCTACGGAGAGGCTACGCCAACGATTTGTTATCCCGCTTGGCAAGTACATTCGATTACTTTCCAAGCATGTGCAATGCCTCAATCCAAATTTTTAGTTCTTGCTCAGCTATATTTCTATCGGTTAGCTCTTTTTCCTGTTGGGCAATGTAAGTATTGCGAAAGTCATTGATTCGCGTGACGGTTTCCAGGAATTTACGTCTGCCCTGAAATCTCAACTGGGTATGCAAGGCCTCAAATACGCCACCAATTTTTGTGGTGCCGTTGAGTTATGGGGAATTTTCCTTAGTCATTATGCAGCAATGCAACAAAACCAGCTTTCTCAAAATGCCGAACATAGGCTAGAGCTTCCAACATTGCCTGTTCCCGCATGATGCAAAATGAAGCACAGTTAGTATGACTCCATGATTGGTCAGGACGTTGATCATAGAGGCGCAACGCATCACTAAATAACTGTGTTGTCTGGGGAATGACTTCTAATTTTGGATCCTCTAGCACAGAATCGATCAGGCGAACAGCAGCCTGCCTAAATTGTGCGCCACGCCGCGACAACACATTGAGCAACTCAGCAAAAATCAACTCGGTAGTGACAATTTTAGTGGGCATAATCTCGATGGTTAATTGAGTTGCATTTTTATGTAAATCATCATTAGGGTAAAGGAGTGCAATCCAGTAGCCCTTATCGGCAAATATTGTTTTCATGCGTCTGTTTTTGGTACACCATACAAGAAGTGATCCAGATTTTTGGCAAAATCAGCGGGTAATTCTACTGTCTGATCATGGAATAGCTGCTGGCTGATTTCCTGCGCTTTCTGCTAAAAAAAATAGCTCGGGGTTAGTCTGCGCTGAGCTAATTGATGAATTGGAAAAAGATCTCTGAGAAAGTCTGAGCTTAAGAAACAGAAAGAAATTTAGCACCTCCTGAAGCAAAAATTCTGGTGCTTGGTTAATTTCTTGGATTAGGTGATCTTTAGTATTCATGAGTTCATTCCTATGTTAACTGTGAGAAACCGCCACAGTCATCGAAAAATCCGCGCCCAAATCGAACGACGGATCAATATAAATCAAATCCACCTTGCCCTTAAACTCTTGCAGCAGCGACGCCATCACCATTAAGGCAAAAGTAAAAAGGTAAAAGGTTGGCAGTGACGACTTTAATCGTCGCCCTCAGAGGATGTTTTAAAAGGGTAGGCTTTAGCCTCAAATACAACTCAGAGGCGCGATCGCAAACCCTGGAACCCTGATTCTCTCGTATTAGCTTCTAGGTAGCTAGGGTGGTGAAACACACCCTGAAAGACTTTTAAAACATCCTCTCAGCTCACGGGCATGAACACTGGGGATTTAGAGAGCTACTGTTTCAAAGGCAATGCGTACAGGACTATCAGAAGGGGGTAAAAAGTTGAGTTTTTCAAAACCAATCACCTGACCCTGTTGATCTTTCATCAAAATCACTTTGTCGCCGGTTTCTTCTGCTTCAACCTCATCTTGAGGGTTGCCAAATCAGACGACAAGTGTGTTACCTGTACAGTCATAAAATACTTTTACTTCTGCCATAAAATCTCTCCTTTTTTAATTGCACTGGTTCGATAGGATGTGATCAGAAACCCTTCTCCATTTAAGCGTTTTACCACGGCACAAACCCAACGCTTCGCGCCATCATCACGATAAAACAAGTAAACTTGGGAATCAGCTTTGCTCAGACGAAAAGGACACCCGACCTTTTGGGGCGATCACATTCATCAAGCCACCAGCTTTGCTGGGCAGTCTTCCCCAAGGGACAATGAATGGCAATCAGTCTCTCGGGGTGGGTATCAGCTATGCATGCATCAGTGAATCGGCGATCGCTCCTGTTGGGGTTAGGCGCTGTCGGAGCCTCTCTGTACTTTCAAGACTATCAAGCAACCCAGCGTCTCAGCAGCAATCAGACTGATGCTGACTTTGCGCCTGAGATTCAAAGACGGCTAAACGAGGCGGTCGATCGCAGACTCAACAGCGACAACATTCCTGGTGCCATCATCGGGGTGTGGATGCCGGGGCAGGGCCGATGGCTGGCAGCAAAAGGCATCAGCGATCGAAGGACGCAAACTCCAATGCAGCTAGACAATCACTTTCGCATCGGCAGCGTCACCAAAACCACGACGATCACTGCTATCCTGCAATTGGCTGAGCTGCAACAGTTGAGTCTTCAAGACCCGGTGGGGAAATACCTGCCCTTCGTCCCTAACGGAGAGAAGATTACCCTGGAGATGCTGGCGAATATGACCAGCGGGCTTTATTCCTATACCTTTGATCCAGACTTCCAATATCAATTAAAAAGTAATCCATCACGGGTATGGAAGCCTCGTGAGCTAGTTGAGATTGCCTTTACCCATGGGCCACAAGCTGCACCGGGGAGTAAATGGGAGTACAATAACACCAACACTGTCCTGCTGGCGATGGTGGTGGAGCGGGTGGCGAGAAAGCCGCTACAGCAGGTGTTTCAGGAACAGATTTTTACACCTTTAGGGCTACGCCATACAATTTTCCCGACGACAGCAACCCTGCCCACACCCTATACCCACGGATATACGGAACAAACGCTGGACGGTCAGCAAGGAGATGCTAGCTTCTGGAACCCCAGTTGGGCTTGGGGCACGGGTAACCTGATCTCGACCCTGGAGGATCTCAAAATTTATGCCGGGGCGATCGCCACTGGTAAAGGGCTAATTTCTAGCGCAACGCAGCAATATCGGCTCACCTGGGCAACGTTACCGCCGAATACTCAATACTATAGGTATGGGATAGGAATCGTTTACAACCAAGGGTGGTTGGGACATACAGGCAGCCTACCGGGCTACAATACCGTCATGTTTCACTTGCCAGAGAAGGACACCACGATGGTGATCATGGCAAATTCTGATATCTGTGCCAACCAGAAAACCCCCTGCCCAGGCGCTGTGGCGGGTGATCACGTCAGTGCTCACCCCAGAAAACATCCCAGTGACACCCCCGTGTTGACGGTCAAGCCCAGACGCTGACCCGTATCAGGTTGATGAGAGGGAACTGCATCCTGGAATGATTGTTACAGCATTGATCCACTCCGTAGATCTCATCGCACCCGCATACCGAGTTGTTGATCCCAATGGAGGGGTTTGGCCGCTTGAGGAAGGGGAGATTCGGGTAGTTGCCCGACTGAAACTCCATATTTCCAACTGGGGGGACAGATGGCAATATAGCGGGCATATCCCCCTAGACCGCCTTGAAATTTGGGATATCCAATCACCACCAATGCGCCCGTTTCAGGGACTTGATCAAGGTTGGCAACGCCTTCTGCTTGGGTGTAACCGTTCTTGAGTAACCAGGCTTCTCCTTCCAGCGTGGGAGTACTATCTGTGTCCAGGGGTTCATGTCCATGAAACAGAATTTCCCGCTCTAGATGCAGAAATTTCAATGCCCCGAGCGAAACACCCGGAAACTTCGTGCGGGTTGCCAGGGCTGGATTGGGCCATTCCTTCGACCAATCGGATCGCACAAAAACGACTGAACCTTGAGGAATTCGGCCATGCTGTTTTTCCCAGTTCACAATGTCCTGTACTTGCAAGTGATAGTTGGGATCTTGCGCTACTTTGTCCTGAATCGGAATGACCACTAAGGGCCGCACTGCAAATGTGGGTGGCAATTCGTCGATGGCAGGATAGTCAGGATTCCAGTGGGCAGGCGGATCGAGTTGCGTTCCTAGCTGGTCAGTGGGCAGATCGTAATGGGTAGCCTCGAAACCATCGGCGGAGTAGGTGTAAATTTTGCTGGTTTTAGGGTCAGTCGTCGGCGAAAATTTAGCGGCTGCAAAACCAGTCCATACGGGGATAGTCGGTGTAATGGTATGGGTGAGGTCAACGTATTTCGCTGATTTTAAGGACTGTTGATAGACTTGCCATAGGGGTGGTTGAGGTTTTGGCTGGGCAAGGGCTAGCGAACAAGAAATGATCAGGCAAAAGAAGGTGATCATTCCTAAAAGTCTGAATCTTTTTATCAACTTTTTTCTACTACTAAAATGTAAAAAAGTCTCTGGTTTCAGTGCCCAGGACTATTTAATTCTAGGGAAGAACTGAGTAGGGTTCAAGCAACCTCTGCTCTGAACCCTATGGCTATTCAGGAGACGGATTACTTTGCCGCTGGCTCTCTGCTTCAGTGGGAACTTCCCCAGCGTTCGGTAAGACGCTGATCACGACCGCAGGTAAACCGATAAAAGTTATATTTGATCGAATTTGTCTGGTAGAAATTTTGATGATACCCTTCAGCAGCATAGAACTTACCTGCGGGGACAATTTGGGTGGCGATTGGCTGGGAAAATCGACCCGAAGTTACTAATGCTTGTTTAGATTTCTCTGCTAGCTTGCGCTGTGCGTCTGAGTGATAAAAGATGCTGCTGCGGTATTGGCTGCCGCGATCGCAAAATTGCCCTCCGGCATCCAAAGGATCAACATTATGCCAAAACACATCAAGCAACCGTTCGTAGCTAATTTTGGCCGGGTCATAAACTATTTGCACAGCTTCAGCATGTCCCGTTGTCCCGGAGGAAACTTGCTTATAGGTGGGATTGACAGTGGTGCCTCCGGTGTAGCCAACCGTTGTAGATAGGACACCTGGCAGCTGATCAAAGGGCTTTTCCATGCACCAAAAACACCCACCAGCAAAGGTTGCCTCCGCCAGCTGATTGGCAGAAGCCGACGTGTTCCAACCCCCTAGCAACGTATATCCAAGTAAAAGACCCAATAGGAATCTGCGTTTTATGGTCATGATGATTTTGCACCCATGTTTCTGGGCTGTTAGTTACTAGCGAGGTATTTAAAGTTCGAGAACAATCTTGGCGGTCTTGGGTTGAGAAATACAAATCAGCACTGAACCTGCCGCGATCTCCGCCGTCGGGGGTTGTAGATACTCAACAGCACCTTCCTGAATCTTGCACATACAAGTACCACAGATGCCCTGGCGACAACTATAGTCGGGATGAAGATCATGGGCTTCTGCAAACTCCAGAATGCTGCCACTATTCTGATTCCAGGTCAGGGTTTGACTGGTTTTCGTAAAGGTAATCTCCGCTGTTACCGTTTCTACAGCAGCGGTGGGCACAGCAGGTGGCTTCTCAAGCGTTGCCTTCATGCTCTGTCCAAATGCTTCAAAGAAAATGCGACTTTCAGGCACCCCCCATCCCTTAAGCCCCTCCATCAGCGATCGCAAAAACGGGTGGAGAACCACAGAGGAAAAACTCCGCATCCTTGCTCACTAATGACTCAACCAACGCCGTATCGACATACCCCATGCTGTGGTAAAAACCTGCATCCTCAGGGCGGGGGCGACTGTAGGCAAAATGCAGGTGGAGGTTGGCATTCTGTTGGGCAACTGCCATCACCTGATCTCGAAATGCGTGGTATTGACCATCTCGGGCTCCATGCAAAAACCAGATCTGTCGTTGGGGATTGAGACGACTACAGGCTCTTGCCATGCTGATCATGGGCGTAATCCCCACACCATTGCTAATCAGCACCACCGGGTTCGATTGCTGAACATTGAGGACAAATTTCCCACTCGGGGGCTTCGCTGGAATGATAGAACCAACCTGAATCTGATCGTGCATAAAGTTAGAAGCAGCCCCAGGGGGGACTTCTAAGCCTTTAGGTGCCAGCTCCCGCTTGATCGAAAGGCGATAGTATTCACAGGGCTCAGGGTAATCTGATAAGGAGTAAGTCCGAATGACGGGTTGAGGTCGTCCGGGAATCTCTAGTTTGATGGTTAAAAACTGACCTGGTTGAAAGTTGGGAATTACGCCGCGATCTTCTGGCTGCAGGTAAAAAGAGGTAATCTCCTCACTCTCTTTAACCTTCCGCATGACGACGAAATTTCGCCAATCTTGCCAGGTCTTGCCCTCGGTGCGCGGCTGCGTTGGGGCTTGGCTGAGATTGCCGCCTGTTATAGGTTCTGTTTTACTTCCTTTCTTCCCAGAAACTACCCCCGCGATCGCACCACAGCCTGAGCCAATCAAGGAGGCATAAACCCCAACCATCGCCCTATCTTGCGGATTGACCAGACCGACTGCCGCACCAGAGACAATCGTCGCCATGGCAAATGCTGCACTGGCTGCCGTCACACTTCTAACGAGGGGGTTTTGAATTTGTCTGATCTCTTCGAGCATTGCCAACTTCCTCTCTAGCGGTGAAATTCATGGCATCGTCTGCAACTGCAAGCGATCGCGGTGAGGTAGAGGGTTGACCGCTATTGTTCCTGATAATTCCAGAGCAGCCCACCATCTACAAAAAAGGTGCTGCCTGTAACGTAGTCGGCATCAGTGGAAGCCAGGAATGCCACCAGGGAAGCCACATCCTGGGGTTGACCCAGACGCCCCAGGGGAATGTTGGTTAACAGCGCACCTAGTTTCTGAGGATCGTTTAATAGCTTGGTATTAATAGGTGTCTCAATGGCTCCGGGTGCCACATTATTAATCGTGATTCCTAATGCACCCAACTCAACCGCCAGGTTGCGAGTCATCATTTTCATCCCCCCCGTTACTGACACAGTAGGCCGTGAAGTTGGGGAAGGGGAGTTCCTCATGAACTGAGCTGATGTTGATGATCTTTCCGGTTCGCTGGGTGGCAATCAGATGTTGTACAAAAGCTTGGGTGGCAAAAAAGACCCCCTTGAGATTGACATTCATCACGGCATCATAATCTGCTTCTGCAACTTCCCAGAAAGGAGCATGTTTTTCAATCCCAGCGTTATTCACCAGGATATCCAGCTTGCCAAAGTGCTCAATACTCTCTGCAATCAGTCGTTTCACCTCATCCACACTGCCTAAGTTCGCTTGGATCGTGTGTCCCTGAGAATGAGGACAAAGCGCTGTGTAGCAACTGCCACCCGTCGCCTGCACCTTGGCTAGTGTTTCCTCTGCCCCTTCTGGGTGAGAGCGGTAGTTAATCACGACATCGGCTCCTTCTTGAGCCAGTCGGAGCACAATTCCCTGCCCGATACCTTGACTGCTGCCTGTCACCAGAGCGACCTTACCTGCAAGCTTCATAAATACTCTCCGATCCCTTTCTCAGTTGACTGGGAGGTGAATTAATGGGAAAAACATGACACCCTGACGGAACTTGGTTGTCCTTCGTGATCCAGGATGCCTTAAATGTACAATCAAACACCGATGAAAGTATTCTCGCTTGGGAAATACCTTCGCAGATGATGGTAGGGTGAGGAGTTAATCTCAGAACCCTGATATTTTGGCGAGGAAATCCTTATGAAGTTCTTAGCAAAATTTAAGAATTGACGAAAACTTTACTCCTCTGCTGACATTTTTCTCTCATCGATTCTTAATTCCAGACTCAGCAGAATTAATCCCTTACTTAGCCAACCCTAGGATTCAGCGTCGATACTTTAGAGAGTCAATTGCACTAATTGCAGAGAGGGTATTGATTCAGAAGGGTGAAGGAACCACAACACCCCTCACCCAGGAAGACCTTTGATCGCAACTTCCTTGGTTCCAATGGTGTGGTGAATCCAACCCTGGGCATCCCAGCGAATGCATCACAGGTCGGCGATCGCCTGCAATCTGAGTCCGTCCTGTCTTCAAGGTAAATTCAGGTATCACGTACAGCCATGACGAGCAATGCTTACGACATCATCATCATTGGCACTGGGGCTGGTGGCAGCACCCTTGCCCACCGACTCGCCCCCACCGGCAAGAAAATTCTGGTACTGGAGCGCGGGTCGTTTCTGCCCAGGGAAAAGGCCAACTGGGACACAGTGGCAGTGGTGCAACAAGACCGCTATCACACCAAGGAGGTCTGGCATGATCAAAACGGTCATGAAATTCATCCGGGAGTTGGTTACTTTGTCGGTGGCAATACCAAACGTGTACTGGCGGTGCCTTGTTTCGTTGGCGCGAACGAGATTTTACGCAGGTGGTTCATAAGGGGGGGATTTCCCCAGAGTGGCCCCTGAGGTATGGTGACTTTGAGCCCTACTACACCCAGGCTGAGCAGCTCTATGCAGTCCATCGGGGAGCATGGGGTCGATCCCACTGACCCCCCCCGCGAACGGGAGACTATCCCCATCCCGCCATCAGCCACGAGCCGCGCATCCAAGAAGTTCATGATGCCCTTCAGGCCAAAGGCTTACACCCGTTTTATCTCCCATTGGCCATCAAACTCAATGAAGTGAATCGTCGCCTCAGTGCCTGTATTCGCTGCAATACCTGCGATGGGTTTCCTTGCCTGGTGGATGCTAAGGCTGATGCGGATATTACCTGTATCCGTCCAGCCGAGACCTTTGATAATCTGACATTAATCACAGAAGCCAGGGTGTTGCGTCTTCACACCAGTGAGTCTGGCCGAGAGGTATCCGCTGTGGAAGCAGAAATTGCTGGGGAACGGCGGCAGTTTTCTGCAGATATTGTGGTGGTAGCCTGTGGTGCCATTAACTCAGCGGCATTACTATTGCGATCTGCCAATGATCAACATCCCCATGGATTGGCAAACCGTTCCGACCAGGTGGGGCGTAATTTGATGAAACATCAAAACGGAGCCATTATTGGCATCAGCAAAAAACTGAATCCAACTGTGTTTCAAAAAACCATGGGGGTGAATGACTTTTATTGGGGTGAGGCCGGATTTGAATACCCGATGGGTCATGTGCAGCTCTTGGGTAAGGTTAATGCAGACATGATTGCCATGGAATCTCCCGCGATCGCTGGTATCTCCTTCCAAGAAAAAAMTGCCTTTACGGTGATGGCGAATCACTCGGTGGATTGGTGGTTAACGACGGAAGATTTACCTGATCCTCATAATCGAGTTTGTTTGCAGGGCGATGCAATTCAGCTTCAATATTCCGAAAACAACACCGAAGCCTACGATCGTCTGCTGCATCGCTGGACACAGGTTTTGAAATCAATTGATTGTGGCGAACAAATTCTTCCCTGTTCCTTCTATTTCAAGAAAAAGTTGCCATTGCAGGGGGTAGCGCACCAGTGTGGCACCTGTCGGTTTGGAGACGACCCCGAAACCTCGGTGCTGGATCTCAACTGCCGAACTCATGACGTAGATAACCTCTACGTGGTAGATGGTAGTTTCTTCCGCTCCAGTGCGGCGGTCAACCCAACATTGACGATTATTGCCAATGCTCTCCGAGTTGGTGATCACTTAATAGAGAGAATGGCATGAACCTGCTGCCAAGTTTTTTCCTCCGTTAGGATGGAGCGCGGTTGATCATACATTCTTGATTTAAGACCCTACTCAAGCGATCGCAGCCATGGCAATTTTTCCAATCTGGAGGAGGTAGACATGACCGACTTGACTGATCTGGTTCTCAAAATTCTCAACAAACGTGCCGAAATTTCCACAGATAAAAGTGTGCTGGTCGCTGTCAGTGGCATTGATGGCTCGGGAAAAGGTTACATTACCCAAAAATTAGTCAGTGAAATAAATCAGCAGGGTGTGAAGGCGATCGCTATTAACATTGACCCGTGGCTTGCTCTCCCAGAGCAGCGGTTTAACCCAGAAAATCCTGGAGAGCATTTTTATCACCATGCGTTTGTATTTGAAGACCTGTTCCAACAGTTAATCCATCCCCTAAAGCAGCATCGATCCATTCATCTGAAAACCACATTGACGGGAGAATTTGGCACTCCCTTCACCCAAACCTATGATTTTCAAGATGTGGATGTGATTGTCCTAGAAGGCATCTTTCTACTCAAGCGATCGCTGCGCCACCACTATGATCTAACCGTGTGGGTTGAGTGTTCCTTTGAGACAGCCCTAGAGAGAGCACTCCAGCGCAATCAGGAGGATTTATCCCCGGAAGCCATTATCCATGCCTACCACACTATTTACTTCCCCGCCGAGCGACTGCATCTAGCGGTGGATGATCCCAAAGCGTCAGTCGATGCTATTTACATGAATGATCCGAGGTGAATCATGAAAAAAAGACATTTCTTAACGGCTGGTGCGGCAATGGTTGGTTCAGCCTGGTTATCTCCCCATCTGTCCCGGCAGGCAAACGCCATGACAACTAAAAAGGGGCCGTTTTCCATCACCAAAACTGAAGCAGAGTGGCGGAAAATTTTAACCCCAGAACAGTTTGAAGTGCTACGGAAACATGGAACAGAACGGGCGGGCAGCAGTCCCCTCGATCATCAATTCGGCAAAGGCACTTATCACTGTGCCGGGTGTAGTCTGCCCCTGTTTGCTTCTGCAACCAAGTTCAACAGTGGTACCGGTTGGCCTAGTTTTTATGCCCCCCTGGCAGGGGCGATCGGCACCTCGGTAGATAAGTCATTTTTTGCCACCCGAATTGAGGTACATTGCAATCGCTGTGGTGGACATTTGGGACATGTATTTGATGATGGGCCTCAACCAACTGGAAAACGCTATTGCATGAATGGTGTTGCCCTAAAATTCATTCCCGCTTAGAGTCCTTAGGCATCGCCAAAGGTAAACTGCATCGAACGTAGATACCCACCCAATGGTCTTCGCCTCCAGGCATTGGTGGTTCATAGCTGCGCTCAGGACTGAAGATCTTCCTTCAGGCACGTTTTTGTTAGATTAGCAGTGGCACCCTCAACTATCTGCTTGATCTTTTGCGGCTGATACACTATGCGTTTCCCTGGCAAGCAATTCCTCACGTCTCTTGTTTTGTTGGCGATCGGCGGGGGTGCCGGATGGGCCGGCAGCCTCTATTTACGGCAACCACTGGCGACCATTCCCATTGCCCTGCCTCCCTCATCTCAGCAGGCTTCCCAACCCATGGTGGCCCGAACCTCGGCCTTACCGATGGCATCAGAGGCTTCTAACTTTATTGCCGCAGCGGTACAAAAGGTCGGGCCAGCGGTTGTTCGTATTGATGCTGCCCGTCGGGTGACGAGCCAGGTGCCTGAGGGACTGCGGAATCCCATGTTGCGGCGGTTTTTTGGGGATGACTCCCCCGTTCCAGAGGAGCGGCTGGAGCGGGGGATTGGCTCGGGCTTTATTTTGACCGCCGATGGTCAGATCTTGACCAATGCCCATGTTGTAAGTGGGGCTGAGACCGTGGAAGTCACCCTCAAGGATGGCCGCATCTTTACGGGAAAGGTGGTAGGGGTTGATCCTATCACCGATGTCGGGGTGATCAAACTGGCTGCCACCGGATTGCCAACCGTACAGTTAGGTCGATCCGATCGTCTGGAACCCGGACAATGGGCGATCGCCATCGGCAATCCCTTGGGATTAGACAATACGGTCACCGCAGGGATCATTAGCGCCACTGGCCGTAGCAGTTCCGAAGTGGGGGCTCCCGATAAGCGCGTCAGCTTTATTCAAACCGATGCAGCGATCAATCCAGGGAATTCCGGGGGACCACTGCTGAATGCCCAAGGGGAAGTGATTGGGGTGAATACAGCGATTCGTGCCGATGCCCAGGGCTTGGGGTTTGCCATCCCCATTGAAACAGCAGCACGGATTGCCCAACAACTGTTTGCCAAGGGCAAAGTGGAACATCCTTACCTGGGGATTCAAATGGTTGATCTAACGCCAGCAATCCAGAAAGATCTGAATCAGAGTGGCCGGCTCAAGGCTCCCATTAACCTCAGCCAAGGAGTCTTGATTGTGCGGGTTATGCCCAATTCCCCCGCAGATCAGGGAGGCTTGCAACCCGGTGACATCATCGAAAAAATTGCCCAGCAACCAATTCATAAAGCAGCCGATGTTCAACAACAGGTGGAGGCGAGTGCTGTGGGGGCATCCTTAGAACTGGTGGTAAATCGTCAGGGGAAATCTCAAACCTTCCAGGTGCGACCGGGGGCGTTCCCTGCTAGTGCCTCGGATCAGCCTTAGGGGGGCAGGGTGGCAACGTCAGTGAACCCGTGAGAATTTCTTCTAGCTCCATCCGCTGTTCCATTTGCCGGAGAAAATAACCCGTCATCATGGCTGAGGCTAGTAATCCCACCAAGCTTTCGCGATCGGTGGTAATTTGCACGTTAAAGTGTTCGGAGGGCAGCATCCCCACTAGTCCCTGCACATTCTGGGAGATGATCTCTTTCACATTGGGGCTGATGGAGTTGGCAACCTTTGCCAGTGCCTCGGGAGACTGGAGCCGCAGATAACTGATCAGGGGGTTGGCCTGTGCCTGTTCCTCACTCGAACTCCAAAAATCAGCATGATTAGGATTAAAGGCCATAGAGATTGTGGATACCTTAATCGAACCATTGTTACACTTCTCACCCCAGAATATTAACTTTCTGGACGTAAAATTTCTCTGGAGGAGGTTGCCAACGTCACAAACCCTTTTGCCATGATGTGTCTGGCAGTCTCTTAGAGTAGATGTTTGAGCGGCTGAAACCAGGCTCTCAGCTGTCTGACGAGCGCTATCTTCAACTCGCCTGGGATCAAGACTCTGAAGCCAAATCTAAGGGTTCGGGAAGTTGATCAATCTGAAAGTACTGGTGAAATTTATCGGTGACCTGGAGCCAATAGGAGCGCCCATCCACCTGACGGCGCTTGCGGACAAATCCCAGTTCGACCAGCTCCTGAACATGCTGGTAGGCTCCTGACCCACGCAGTTCCACCAGGTTGGGCTGGGCAATGGGGCCGCGAAGGGCGATCGCCGCTAGGGTGCGGAGGGTTCCAACGCCTAAGTTGACTGGAATCAAGGCCTGTACCAAAGGTTGAAAGGCTTCCCGGAGTTGCAGACCATAGCCTGCTTCGGTTTCAACAATTTCTAGAGCTGTATCCCGATGGGCATAATCGGTGAGCAATTCGATTAGCCCCTCTTCAATGGTGGGGCGATCGCACCCGGCATATTTGGCAATCTCCGCAATGGAGAGGGGCTGACCTTTGAGGTACAAAATGGCTTCAATGGTGCTCGACAAGTGAGACATCGCTCAATCTAATCTACGTCCGGTGAGTTCTACAAAGATATCTTCTAAGTTTGTCGGTCGCACCATCATCCCGGTTTTATCGGGCTGTTGATCCAAATAGGCATTGGCCTCGGCCAGATCGGGGAAGAATTGATAGTCCCAACGCTCACCCGCCTGTTTCATCACCAATCCAGCCCCATGTTTGAGGCGAAATTCCGGTAGGGTTCCCAGGGCAATAAGTTTGCCGCCGTCCATAATGCCAATGCGATCGCACAGGTACTCGGCTTCTTCCATGTAGTGGGTGGTCAATAGCATCGTCATCCCCTGCTGGTTTAGATCTCGCAGGATTTCCCAGATGCGGCGACGAGTTTGGGGATCTAGCCCCACGGTGGGTTCATCGAGAAACAGAACCTGGGGCTGATGCAACAGCGCCCTGGCAATTTGTAGCCGTCGTTTCATGCCCCCAGACAGGGTTTTGGCGGGGGACTGCTGGCGATCTGCCAATTCGACATACTCCAGCCATTGGTGAATCCGCTCCTGACGTTGGGGATTGGGAAGATGGTGGAGCCGACCATGGAACTCCATATTTTCCCAGACCGAGAGATCCCCGTCCACACTGATTTGCTGCAAGACCACCCCAATCTGTTGCTTGACCTGCAACCGCTGCTGCACCACATCGTAGCCCGCAACTTCCAGGTGACCCTGGGTCGGACGGGTGAGGGTGGTCAACATCCGGATGGTTGTGGTTTTGCCAGCGCCGTTTGGCCCTAGGAGGCCAAACATTTCCCCTGCCGGGATGCTAAAGGACAAATCGTTGACGACAGGTTGTTGATAAGTCTTGTAAACATTCCGAAGCGTCACCGCTGCAATCATCCATCCCTCGCAGAATGCACCCATCCCTACGGTAGCACTGGCAAAATGAGGTGAGCAGACATCCCAGGGAAGATGGCGGAAGATTTTTGGTTGGCTCAATTAAAACAGCAGCGGGCGATCGCCGTCATTCGTGCCGCCCAATTTGCCTTAGGGCAACGGATGGCATGGGCTGTTGCCACCGGGGGCATGACCCTGATTGAAATTACCTGGAACACCCACCGGGGTGCAGATCTGATCCGCTGCCTGCGGCGTGAGTTGCCCCATTGTCTGATCGGAGCTGGAACTATTCTGACGCTTTCCCAGTTAGAGCAGGCGATCACCGCAGGGGCTCAGTTTTTGTTTAGTCCCCACACGAACGCGCCGCTGATTCAGGCAGCGCTACAGCAGGGTATCCCCATCGTTCCTGGTGCTTTAACCCCCACCGAAATTGTGACGGCTTGGCAATTAGGGGCGAGTTGCGTCAAGGTGTTCCCGGTGGAGCGTTTAGGAGGGGTCGATTATCTCCGGAGCCTGCACCCCGTATTGACGGAGATCCCCCTGATCCCCACCGGCGGGGTCACCCTGGCCAATGCCCCGGCCTTTATTCAAGCGGGGGCGATCGCCGTCGGTCTCTCCAGTGAGTTGTTTCCTCCCTGGGCGATCGCGGCAGGTAACTGGTCGATGATTACGGCGCAAGCGCGTCAACTGTGTCAATCTCTTCAGCAGCACTGAGGATGATCCAGACATGCATCTGGTACCGCTAGCAGTTGTGATCCTCCAAGTTGTGGTAAACATGCCCTAGGGGCATTTTGGAGGATGAAAGCATGAAAGAGCGACTCTTAGGCTGGTTAAACTTGGCGCTGGTGGTGAATTTGTTTCTGGTGCTGGGGAGTTTTTTCTGGCTAGCGATCGCGGTGGTGGGACATGGGGCGGGAGTACCCCTCGGTCTAGACCTGTGGTATAAACTGTGGGAGCCCGTCTTTACCCCTGCGATCGGCATCTTGATGGCAGGGGCAGTTCTGAGCGGGGCTGCCAGTTGGATCGCCAAGCGTCTTGATGGCAATCGAGCCAGTGGTTAAGTCAGTCTGCACTGCCATCATCCAGTCACCCCAGGGATGTTCCTCCAGGTGATCTTCTAAACTAGGAAGGGATCCTCAATCACAGGCGGATGATTGGTCACTCCACAATCTTTGAGCGCGGGAGGACGTTCCTGGCAACTTGGCAGAGCCTTCTGAATCAATGCACACGCTGGGTGTTAGCCCTCAGTCTGATCCTGGGTTTAACCCTAGGTGATGGGACGGTGAGTTTTGCCCAGGAACTTCCCGCTACCCCAGTGCCCGTCTCACCCGACTCCCTGAACAGCAGTCGGTCAAACCTCAACAGTAGTGATATTCCAGCTGAAAAAATCACCCATTTTGTTCAGGCCTATCTGCGCGTCATTCATTTGATTGAGGCACGGCAGATTGACCTCCAAGGGGCTGAAACCGAAGCCGAGGCATTGCGAATTCAGCAAGAAATTGAAGCTGAGGCGCTGAAAGTCATTGAACAAACCGGTTTAACCCGCCCAGAATATCTCCAGCTACTCAATTTAGCCAATAGTGATCCAGAGTTGGGTGAACGCATGATGCTACAAATTCAGGAGATTAGTGGGGGATAGGTGGGGAACTCAGCCTCAGCATGGTTCAGGAGCATCAACCTTTACTTTTTAGGTATGCTTTTATAGGTTGACAGAGGTTGGAACTGTTTACGTCCCCGTCTTAGGAATTCCGCGCCATGAATCAGATTGTTGCCGCTGTTGAGCCCCCAGAGTCCCCCTTGGAGTCCTCAGCCGCCGATGTTGAGGCTACTGTATCCCCATCGGCGCACCCCAGCTATGTCAAGTTAGCAATGCGGAATATGGTGCGCAAGCGCGGAACCTCCCTGTTCCATTTTGCTTTAACAACCCTGGGGTTACTGGCGGTCTTTGTCGGACTCGCCGTTTTAACACGATGAATTAGCCCTGGGATCATAGGGGAGTTAACCGCCGTGCATGTTGAGCTTAACGTCCAGGATCATTGGTGTTATGAGAATGCCCCCGTGATTCCTGTCAACTCCTGGGAGTCCTATTTTGAGCACTGGTTCATGACTCTGTCCCCAACCCTATCTCCTGTCCAAGCCTATGAAGTCAGCCTCTGCTTAACCAGTGATGCTGAGGTGCAGGAACTGAATCGACAGTATCGGGGATTCGATCAACCCACCGATGTCTTGTCCTTTGCGGCTCTAGAAGCAGATATGCCCCAAGCGCCTGAGTTACTGAACTCCCTGCCCTTGTACCTGGGGGATATTATGATCTCAGTTGAAACCGCCCAGCGTCAGGCACAACAACAAGGTCATGACTTGGTTCAGGAATTGGTCTGGTTAGCCGCCCATGGTTTGCTACATTTACTGGGATGGGATCACCCGGATGATGCCAGTCTGTTGCAAATGCTGCACCAACAGGCGATCCTACTAGAAATAGTCGGCTTCCCTGGGATCGTTGATGTTTTATGATGTTTTAGCCTTGGAAGGTGGGAACGAATGATTGATCCCGACAGTCACACAACACATCTCACTCTAGGACTGGGCTTGGGCATCTCGAGTCCTTGCAGTGATTGATGATCAACTGCTACCCTATCCGTCTAGTCTGCTGCTGCTGGTTCCGCTTTCCTCTGTTGCCTAAGCCTATGTCTCCTGAAATTGTCCCGCCACCTCCCAATCGCCCCAGTCCTCATTGGGCCACCACCCCTCCCCCCCGACCCTAAGGTGGTACCCCTAAATCGAGAGTTTTCCTGGCGGACTGCAAGCAGTCTCTTGGTGAGCTTTAAGTATGCCTGGACAGGGGTCAGTTATGCGTTTCAGACCCAGCGTAACTTTCGGATTCATCTTCTGGTGGGGACGCTGGCCATCAGCCTCAGCATTTTTTTAGCATCTGAGTCCTCCTGAACTTGCCATTATTGGGTTGACCATTGGCGGAGTGCTGACCATGGAGTTGCTGAATACCGCGCTGGAGTCTGTGGTAGATCTCACAGTGAAGCAGACTTATCACGAGCTAGCTAAGATTGCTAAGGACTGTGCAGCTGCCGCCGTGCTAATTTCAGCCCTGGTAGCTGTGTTGGTGGCAGGGGTGCTATTGTTACCGCCCCTTTGGCATCTGGCCACAGCCTTCCTCCCCCAGAGATAAGCCCATCCGGTTACCCCCCGACGATTTATAGTCCTGAGTCAACTTTTAGTTGATGGCTAGGAGCGTTGAAAGGGGATATTTATTGAGGGTTTTCTATCCCTCAGTAAGTTCTTGACAGATCACAAGTGCCACTGCGAGGAGCTGATTCGTTTGATTCTGGTAATTGATAACTACGACAGTTTCACCTATAACCTGGTGCAGTATCTGGGTGAACTGGGCCAAGATCAAGCGGTTGCAGCTGATATCCAGGTTTATCGAAACGACCAGATCTCTGTGGAGCAAATCCGGCAGCTACAACCCGCCGGGCTAGTAATTTCCCCTGGGCCTGGTCGTCCTGAAGAGGCGGGTATTTCCCTGGATCTGATTCGCGTCCTCGGCCCCACTCTACCCATTTTAGGGGTTTGCCTTGGGCACCAAAGCATTGGACAGGTTTTTGGTGGGCAGATTGTTTCGGCTCCACAGTTGATGCATGGTAAGACCTCTCCCATCTTTCACACAGGTGTTGGGGTTTTTCAGGGGGTTGAGAATCCCTTTACCGCAACCCGGTATCATAGTCTGGTGATTGAGCAGCTGACCTGCCCGGAGGTGCTAGAAGTCACTGCCTGGGTGGAGGATGGCACAATTATGGGGGTGCGTCATCGAGAGTATCCCCATATTGAAGGGGTGCAATTTCACCCAGAAAGTATCTTGACAGCTGCTGGTAAGCAGTTGCTCCAGAACTTTTTGCGGCGCCTGTAGCAAGGCATGGTAGGGGTTTGGCACACACGTAGGGAGACCATGAAACGCAGACAAATATTACGTTATGCTCGGGCGGGATTCCTGGCGATCGCTGGCACAGGACTTGCCGCTGGATTCCAATCTTACCGGGCACAATCCAAGGACGCAGGCTCCCTGACGGTCCAATGGCTGGGTCACACCTGTTTTTTGTTGACGGGGAGTGGGCAGCGGGTGCTGCTCAACCCCTTTAAACCCCTGGGTTGTACAGCGGGCTATCGCCCCCCTCGGCTTCAGGTTGATCTGGTGATGATTAGCAGTCAACTTCTGGATGAAGGCTTTGTGGCGGGAATTCCCGGCAATCCCAAGTTACTGTTTGATCCCGGAATTTATCGAGTTAACAATCTGCAAATTCAGGGAATTCGCACCGATCACGATCGTCAAGGGGGTAGGCGATTTGGTGCCAACACCACCTGGCAGTGGACGCAGGGGGGCATCAAAATTTTGAATTTAGGGGGAGCAGCGGCTCCGATTAGTGTCGAGCAACAAATTCTCATGGGGCGACCGGATCTGCTGCGTTTTACCTGTCGGGGGGTGGGCCAAAAGCTTACACACCAGAGGATGCCAAGCAGGCGATTCAAACTTTGAATCCGAAGATGGTGATTCCGACCCAGTATCGAACCCAAGCAGCAGATGAGAAGGCCTGTGATCTTGTCGGTGTTGATGACTTTCTCAAGGTAATGGGAGACACCCCGGTGCGTCGGATTGCCAGTGATACCATGACCCTCAAGCCTCAGGACTTACCTGAAAAGGGCTCAACGATTGCTCTATTGAGCTATAAGTTCTAGCACTGCTGCCTCTCACCGGAGTTGTCTAACAAGTGATGCCAATCCTTCAAGTCATTGAAGATGTGTTCCGTAATCCTTCCATTGCCTTCAATCCCCAAAGACACTCTCTGAAGGCTTGGGCAATGTATTGCTTGCGAGATCGTGGGTTCAAGTTAATCAATGCCCAAGTCGCTGACTTCGCTATTGACAGCCGGGGTGAAGAGAAACTGGAGTTTAAGGTTACCGAAACCTTGCCTGATGCCATCGATGATCGTTATGGTTGGTTGGTGGTGGATACCGCTACGAGCCAAGTACAGGTGATTCCTCCAACTCGGCTGTCTGAAAGTTAGGCAGGGAAAGTCTCCTAGAGAATGTGAGTCTCCTGCCTTTAGGGGAGCGGCTGCCAGTCCGAGCACAGACCACTGCCTTGCCAGCCCACTGGGTGGATGCCACAAACAAGCAGGATTCTGGTTTCATAGCTGGCACCGTAGGCTACCCCATGATAGTTGACACAGCCCTGGCAAGGTATTGGCTTGAGACGGGAGGTATCGACAAAGCCAACCTGCGATCGCAGAATTTTCTGCTGCCGCTGCTGGCGATCAAACTGCTGATAATTAGTTTTGTGAAATCCATAATTAGACCGTTGAAAGGGGTCTGGAATTGTATTCATTCTGGGCAATCCTGCCGATACTGGCTTTAGGGTTGTTGCAGTTCCTCTCTCCAAGATACCGAGTTCTGAGAGACGGTTGTGAGCCAGTAAAACCAGCCCACAGTCGAGGATGGGGAGTCTCTTGGGCATCTGAAAGCAGTCTAAAAAAAATGGCGTAGCCAATATCTACACCCTGGGTTTAACGGTACAATCAAAAATACTGTACTTATCCACTATCACAACAAGAGAGTAGCAAGAGAGTAGTTAGCATGACCCAGGTGGTTCTAGGGGAAAATGAAGGCATTGAGTCAGCCTTACGTCGATTTAAGCGTCAAGTTTCTAAGGCTGGTATCCTAGCAGACGTAAAGTGCCATCGGCACTTTGAAACACCAATTGAAAAGCGCAAGCGTAAAACTATTGCGGCCCGACGCAAAAACCGCCGCTTCCGTTAGCAGATGGGTACCCTCAGCCCTTCCAATAGCTGGGGGCTAGGACTCAGCCCTTTACCCTGAACTAAAACACCAAACTTTCCCAGCCCCATGGGATCAATTAGACTGTGGAGGTTTTGGCGGTGTCTGAGGTGCGCTTGGAGGAGAGCAGGTGTAATTGCCTGGGAGTTTTCGCCAAGGGCGGCGATCCGCGCTCCTAGCCCTAGCGCCATCAAAAATAGGCTTTGCTGGGTAAATCCGATCATTTGCAGTCCAGAGGCGTCGCCTTGCCGCTCTAGGGCGGTAAAGTTTACATGGGCAGTCAGATCTTGATAGCCGATTCCCTGATAGGGATCTCCATGGTGGGCATGGCGGTAGTAGCATTGCAGCGTCCCAGTTGTCCGTGCAGGGCTGTAGTACTGGGCAGCAGGATATCCATAGTCAATCGTCAGAAGATACCCTTTCTCTAAGCGTTCTGCAACGGTTTGCAGCCAGGAGAGGGCGGCTAGATTCACCTCACTGCGGTAACCCTCCGGTAAATCTCTCCAATGAATGCCCACTCGATCAAAGTAGGTAACTAGTTCTGGTACCGAGGGTTCGTCGATGATTTCTCGCAAGCAGCTGTCGGTTTCCTGACTCAAGGTGACAAAAATCTCCCGGAGTTTCCCCTCTGTGATGACAACTTGATGAACGGGAAAGGCATCGACCAATTCGTTGGAGAAGCAGCACCCCACCAAAGAATCACGGGGAATTTCCTCCCAGGTACACCATCTGATGTGGGGAAATAACTGGAGTTGTTGACGTTGTTGGGCAACTAATGCCTGAGAACGTTCGACAATCCAGTACTGTAATACTGACCATAAATCCGGCGATCGCCCCTTTAATTCATTCAGAATGTGGGTTGCCAACAGTCCTTGTCCGGCTCCCATCTCCAGCAGGGTAAAGGGAGCAGGTCGGTCTAAAATCTCCCACATCTGCACAAACTGTGCCGCTAATAACTCCCCAAAATCAGCCCCTAGGTGGGGGGCGGTGAAGAAATCTCCCTGGATGCCACGGGTGACCACCTGGTTGCAGTAGTAGCCATGGGCTGGTTCATAGAGGGCCAACTCCATGAACTCGGCAAAGGAGAGCCGTTGTTGCGGGCTGGCTAGAATTCGCTCGCGGATGATTTCAATGAGGTGGGGATTGTTCTTGAGCATGGGGGATCGTATCGGTCTTATTCTCAGACCCAGGTCTAAGAGGCTATTCTCCCTAGAAAACGGCTGACTGCTGGAGAGGAGTAACGGCGGCTACTGGCCCCACCAAGGAGACATAGGGGTGCTGCAAATAGCGATGGGCTGCTAACTGCGCCGCTTCGGCACTGACGGCGGCGATCGCTGATTGAAACTCGGTATCGAATTCCAACCCTATCCCTAGGGTTTCGTACCAACCAAAAATTTGGGCAATTTGAGCATTGGTCTGTTTACCGAGGGCATACTGTCCCAGCAGTTTATTCTTCGCAGCCTGCAACTCATGGGGGGGGAGTTGGGTGGTGAACAGGCGTTCTACTTCTTGTTGTAACCCTTCGAGGGCGATCGCCGTATTTTCTGGAGCCGTTCCCATGTAGACGACAAACTGCGAAGGTTGCAGGCGAGTAGGATAGAAAGCGGACACTTCGTAGGCGAGACCTCGCTTTTCTCGCAACTCCACAAACAGGCGACTGGAGAGACCATTACCCAGGTAAGAACTGAGTAACTTGATCGCCGCGTAGTCCGGATGATGCATGGAGGGAGCCAAATACCCCAACATCAGAATTGATTGTTGGGTGGACTGCGCTGTCACCCGTTGTTGGGGATCGGACTGCAGGGGCGGTACTTGCAACAATGGTAGGGGGGTAGAGGGAGCCTGCCAATCTCCAAAAAACTGCTCTGCCAGCTCCAGCCCTGACGCGGCGGTGATCCGCCCCACCAAACTAATAACCATGTTGTCTGGGCGGAAGTGGGTTTGGTGATACCTGTGCAAGTCAATCTGATCGAGTTGGGAAACCGATGCCTCCGTCCCCAGTCCTGACAGGGCATAGGGATGATCTAAGTACATTGCCTGGCGCAGCTGATCGAGGGCAATAATGTAAGGCTGTTCTAACTGGGAGCGAAGGGCCTGCAACATCAATCGCCGTTCTAGTGCCAATTCTGTCTCCGGGAAGGAGGGAGACCGCAGTAACTGTGCCGCCAGACTCAAAATATTCTCAAAGTCTGCCGTCACGGTCTTCAGACTCAGCAAAAAGTAGTCACTGGCAGCATCTGTGCTCAGGCTAGCGCCCACTGACTCAACACGCTCAGCGATGTCCAGGGATGAGAGTTGCTCACTGCCGCGAGTCATAACTGATGCCACTAGATGGGACAGCCCCGCCTGCTGGCGCGACTCCCAAAGACTCCCTGCTTTGACAAAAATCCGAGCCGCAACAATATCAGCGACTGGGTTCTCGACCACAAGCACAACCAGACCATTCGCCAAAACAGTCCGATGAATAGTCCGATTCTGAATCGATGGCATGGGGGATGGAATCATGGAGAATGGGGAATTGATCAAGCGAGCTGTCCACCAATGACCAATCAATTGGGTTCTAAAATCGTTGCAGCGTAGCTACAAGGAGAGAGATACTGATTGGCCAGACGCAGTAAGTCTTCAGTCTGCAATGCCTGGATACACTGGGGATAGGCGATCGCCGTGGTAGCCTGAGCAATCGTACTATAGTAACCGTAGAGACCTGCCAATTGAGCAGGAGTTTCGGTCGAAAAGGCATAATCGTTGCAAAGGAGTCGCTGGCAGCGGCTTAATTCTGCTTCACAAACCGGAACTGTCTGTAACTCCGAGAGACAATCGCCAATGAGCGCCTCAACTCGATCCAGATACTGGGGTTCCAGCCAGGTGGTAATGGTAAACAGACTCGATTCCTGCTGGAGGGAGAAACTACTACTCACTGCTTCCACCAATCCCCGCTCTTCCCGTAGTTGACGCACCAGTCGGGAACTGCGACCTTCCGCCAATAGTACCGACAGCAAATCTAGGCCATAGGCACTGGGGAGTTGATCAACCCCTGGACCCACCCAGGCCATCATCAGCCGCGCTTGTTCAATGCGGGGTAGTTGTAGCCGCTGACGGCGAATCTCTGAAATGGGTGGCTCTACCAAGGGCTGGATTCGCGGACAGTCTAGGGGTGAGGCAAAGCCCTGGAAGTTGCGACTTACCAGATCCAGTGCCTGGGACTGGGAGACATCCCCCACAATCACCACGGTCATGTTTTCAGGTTGATAGTGAGCCCGGTGGAAGCAGCGCATTTCTGCGGGCGATCGCGGCAGTAAAGTGGCTTCAGTGCCTAAAACAGAGCGTCCATAGGGATGTTGCTGATAGACGCTTTCCACCAGCGCCTGAAACCCTAACCAGTCAGGATTGTCATAGGCTTGGCGCAATTCCTCTAGCACCACTTCTCGTTCTCGCACGAACTCTGAGTCTGGAATCGAGGCATTCAGTAGCAACTCCGCCAGAGAGGGTAAGGTTGCTTCTAGGTGCTCAGACGCAGTGGTAATGAAGAAGTGGGCATAATCATGACTGGTGGCAGCGTTGGAGACTCCCCCCCGATTCTCGATGGTTTGATCAAAAACCCCCGGAGCGAGACGATCGGTGCCCTTGAAAATCATGTGCTCCAGGAAATGAGCCATCCCTGACCAAGTCAGGGGTTCAGCGATCGCCCCCGCCCTCACCCAAACATCAACCACCACCACGGATGTCGCTGGAATGTTCTGGTGAACCACCGTCAAACCATTTGCTAGGGTCAGGATCGATGCTGGAAATTCAACCGCAGGGGAAATTTTAGACAAATTTGCAACATTAATGCAAGGTTAACGAAATCTTAGCGTCTTCGGAATTGGCAAATAGCAGTCATTGCTACTGAATTCCGAACCAAAGTCTAGATCTGACTAGAATTTAGATCTTTATAGATCTTTTAAAGATCTAAAAGAGGGACTGAATTATGAGCGATCTGAACCATGACACCGTCATCCAGGGGACTGCTGCTCACGGTCTGACTGTAAAAAACGTGGCACTGATGTTACTGGCTACAGACAGGGCTGTGCAAGGGCAGATAGGATGCAAGGGCAATGCTTGTGAGATGATGAAGTAGCCATGATTGATCCACTCACGACTCTTTCCAGTGATCTGGAAAATCTCCCCCGTGATGTCAGGGTAACCCAACTGAGACACCTGGTTGAGACCCTGCGGATGGCAGATGAGATTGCTGTTAAGGGATATTTAATTACAAGTTCGGAATTAGCTGATTTAATGGATGTCAATGCCAGTGCAGTTACCAGCCGGGGTGATAATTGGGTGTGGCGTAACTGGGTTGTATCTCGCGTCCGCCGCGAAGGCAATCAAATTCTTTGGCAATTAGAACGGGTTGATTAATTCAGCAATGCTCCCCAAGGGTTAGTAGAAAAAGTTGCCCCAAATTCTCTGTCAAACTGATACTTGGAGACAAGCGTTAGGAAATACTGCCAACGAGTCTCATCCTGTGTCCTCCTTCCTCACCCGCGTCGGTCTATGAACGAACCACAGCGTCCTCCCATCCAACCCCCTGCTGTGCCCCGCACGGCCCCGATTCAACCCCCACCTACCTATCCCCAAGCTGGACAGGATCTAGCCACCAGCCCCCCTCAGCGCTATCCTACCCAGGCACTGACGATGCCAGGAGGGGCAGATCACCGTGGTGCCGTGGCTCCTCCTCCACCCTACCGCCCTGGCCCGCCGCCCCAAGCGCCCCCTCCCCCCGTGCTCGGGTCAGTGCCGGTGGCCCAACCTTAGAGCAGTTGGTACAGGAAGCGTTTGAGAAAAAACTATTCAGATATTCACTTGGGAGTTGGGGAAGTGCCTCGCTTCCGCGATCGCGGCGAAATTGCGATCAGCAATCACCCCGAAACCAATGAAGCCACTTTTTTTGGCTGGTTACGGGAGGTGCTGAACGATCAACAACTGGAGATTTTCAAACAAACCTTGGAATATGACGGTGCCACCCAATATGAGGGTGTGGCGCGGGTGCGGATCAACATCTTTGTCTCCCTTAAGGGCCCCTCCATGGTCTTGCGGCTGATTCCCCTGAAGATTCTCACCATGGAGGATCTGGGATTGCCCCCCGTCTTCCGGGATCTCTGTCACTATCACAAAGGCTTGATCTTGGTGACGGGGCCAACGGGTTCGGGGAAGTCCACCACCCTCGCAGCCATGGTGGACTACATCAACAAAGAGATGCCGAAAAATATTATCTCGATTGAAGATCCGGTGGAATTTGTCCACCAAAGCCACAAATCCCTGGTGAAACAGCGGGAAGTGGGCATTCATACCCTGAAGTTTGACAATGCCTTGAAAGCAGCCTTGCGGGAAGATCCCGATATCATTCTGATCGGGGAAATGCGCGATCGCGAGACTGTGAATACCGCCTTGAAAGCAGCTCAGACGGGTCACTTAGTCTTTGGCACCTTGCACACCAACAGTGCGGTAAAGACGATTGAACGGATTCTCAACCTCTATAACCCTGAAGAACAGGGGCCGATGCGCGTCCAAGTCGCCGAGTCTTTGATCGGTGTCATTGCCCAGGGATTGGTTCGCACCACCGATGGTAAACGCGCCGCCATCCACGAAATTTTGATCAACACCGATGCCATCCGGGACTACATCAAGCGGGGTGATGTGGACGAAGTCGAAGCGATCATCCCTAAATGCACCTTTGATGGCATGTGTACGATGAATCAATCCCTCTACACCCTCTATGAGGCTGGACGGATCACCGAAGAGACGGCCCTAGAGTCTTCTCCCAAACCCAACGAAATGGCAATGACCCTGCGGGGTCGGGTCTAGGGAACCCATCCATTCACCCCCTAGAAACTGAACCCAACGGCGATCGCTGCTTCGCCGTTGGGTTTTTGCGTGTTGGTGCTGGTTCTGCCCCCTTGCCGTGAAGATGCCCCCAGGAATCCCACGGAATTCGAACACTTTCTGATAACATCTTATTAAAAGTTAAAATTTCTTTATTCTTCTCTCATGCATTTATTGATTGTCGGTGCCACGGGTACCTTGGGGAGACAGGTAGCTCGTCGGGCTTTGGATGAGGGTCACAGCGTCCGCTGCCTGGTGCGCAGTTACAAGAAGGCTGCTTTTCTCAAGGAGTGGGGAGCTGAGCTGGTGCAGGGGAACCTCTGTAGACCGGAAAGTCTTCCTCCTGCTTTAGTTGGCATTGATGCAGTGATTGATGCGGCCACCAGCCGACCAACGGATTCCCTCAGCATTAAAGAAGTGGATTGGCAGGGACAGGTCTCCTTGATTCAAGCAGTGAAAGCGGCAGGGATTCAGCGATTGATTTTTTTCTCCATTCTCAATGCCGAGCAGTATCCCCATGTTCCCTTAATGGAAATTAAACACTGCACAGAATTGTTTTTAGCAGAATCAGGCTTGGATTACACGATTTTGCGGTGCTGTGGGTTCCTCCAGGGTCTAATCGGTCAATACGCGATTCCGATTCTGGAGCGACAGGCAGTTTGGGTGATGGGGGAAACGGAACCCATTGCTTACATGGACACCCAGGATATTGCCAAGTTTGCAATTCGGGCGCTCTCCGTGCCAGCAACCCTTCGTCAGACCTTTCCCCTAGTGGGAACCCGCGCCTGGAATCCCTACGAAATCATTCGTCTCTGTGAGCGACTATCGGGCCGGGAAGCTAAAATCACACGGATGCCCCTGAATCTCTTGCGCACCGTGCGGCGCACTGCTCGCTGGTTTCAGTGGGGGTGGAATTTGGCGGATCGCCTTGCCTTTGCCGAAGTGATCGCCAGTGGGAAGCCCCTGAATGCCCCCATGGAGGAAGTTTATACCACCTTTGGCCTTGATCCAGCTGCAACCACCACCTTAGAAACCTATCTCCAGGACTATTTCAGTCGCATTTTGCAGAAACTCAAGGAACTGGACTATGAAAAAACAGGGAGGAAGACAGCATCTGCACGGAAGGCACAATGAATACCGACTAAAATGCTATTGTTAAGAACAAGGGTTGGGGCAGCCATTTGGGGATAATAGTTGTATCGCTACCCGTGCGATCGCTGCCTCAGTAAGCTGCAAATCATTCATCAATTTTTGCATCATGGGTGGTAGCGAACGACCTCCTAGGACGAGCCGCTGCTGCTCTTTATTTTCACCCTCTGACATTGTATTGGACTCGTGCCCAAAGCTGGGATTATTTACAACGACACAAAACCCACAGCCTGTCGGGTTGCTGAAGACTTACGGGACAAACTGAGACGCTACGGTTGGGAGGTTGTAGTGACCACGGGTGCAGGTGGCATTCTTGGCTACTCTAGTCCTGAAAAGCCTATTTGTCACTCCTCCATTGATCTGCTTGCCCCCCCTGGATTTGATGCCGAGATGCGCTTTGCCATTGTCTTAGGCGGAGATGGTACAGTCCTGGCTGCCTTTCGTCAGATTGCCCCTGCAGGGATTCCACTGCTAACCGTCAACACGGGGCATATGGGATTTCTCACCGAAACCTATGTAAACCAGCTCCCCCAGGCACTGGAACGACTGCTGGCAGAGGACTATGAAATTGAAGAACGGGCAATGTTGACGGTGCAAGTGTTTCGAGACGAGTATTGTGTCTGGGAAGCGCTTTGTTTGAACGAAATGGTACTGCATCGGGAACCCCTGACGTGCATGTGCCACTTTGAAATTGAAATCGGTCGTCATGCCCTGGTTGACATTGCTGCGGACGGTCTGATTATCTCCACCCCCACGGGATCAACCGCCTATTCTCTAAGTGCAGGGGGGCCTGTGATTGCTCCAGGGGTGCCAGTGATGCAGTTGGTTCCCATCTGCCCCCATTCTCTGGCCTCGCGGGCGCTGGTTTTTGCCGATCATGAGCCCGTCACCATCTATCCGGTGAATCCCAACCGCTTGGTGATGGTGGTTGATGGCAATGCGGGTTGCTATGTTTTACCCGAAGATCGGCTGCGCTTGGCGCGATCGCACTATAGAGCCCGATTTATTCGCCTGCAAGCACCTGAGTTTTTCCATGTCCTGCGAGAAAAGCTGGGTTGGGGATTACCTCACATTGCCAAACCCACCTCCGTTGAACTGCCCTAATGGGGAGGAGGCTAGGTATCCTGGGTTCAGCATTCTTCGGTGGGAGTTGCTAAACTGACAACCAACCCTTCTATAGTGCTGCTCCACCATGTCCTTTGACCAAAGTCCTCGGGTCTTGCTGATAGAGACGGATGCAGCCTTTGCCCAGCACATCAAGCTGGATCTAGAAGAAGCGGGGTACCAAACTGCGATCGCCTCGGATGCCAACCATGGGTTACGCCAGGTTCAGGAACTGCAACCGGCTCTGGTCGTGGTGGATCGAATGCTGGCGGGAGAATCAGGGCTGTGGTTTTGTAACCAACTGCGGCGAACCGGACTGCGGATTCCGGTGTTAATGTTGATGGCGCGAGACACCTTAGAGGATCGGATTGCCTGCTTAGAGTCCGGTGCAGACGATTACTTCCTCAAGCCCTACAGATCGGAGGATTTTCTCAAGGTGATTCGCCTGTACTTACAACCCAGCGTCAGCACGACGGAACAACTGCGATTTGGCGATCTGGCATTAGATCTCAGCACCCGGCGGTTGCTCCGGAACGAGCGAGGCATTGACTTGACCATGAAGGAGTTTGAACTGCTGAAGTATTTTATGGAACATCCTCGGGAGGTGTTAACCAGAGAACAAATTCTCGAGAATGTCTGGGGATACGACTTTATGGGAGAATCAAACGTCATTGAAGTCTATATTCGTTACCTGCGCTTGAAAATTGAGGATGAAGGTGAGAAACGCCTGATCCAAACCGTGAGAGGGGTGGGCTACGTTCTACGAGAAACCTAAACTATGAAATCATCAATTCCACTGCTGAGATGGATATTAGCGGGCAGCTGTGCTAGCCTACTGGCCGGAGTTTGTGCCGCCACCGTTTCTGGATTTAACCTGGGGATTGCTGCTCCCGCGCCGCGCCAGACCCTAGCTGCCCTGGGACAGACGTTACCGATTACCGCCCAGACCCAGGTAGGGAATCAGATTATTCGCTTAGAGGTTGCCCAAACTCCGGAACAAAAGTCTCTGGGATTGATGTATCGATCAGCTTTAGCTGCGGATCAGGGGATGTTGTTCCCCTTTGAACCCGCACAGGTCGTCAACTTTTGGATGCGGAATGTCTCGATTTCCCTGGACATGGTATTTCTCTACCAGGGGCAGGTAAAGGCGATCGCAGCCAATGTACCACCCTGTCAACAACCGTCTTGCCCAACCTACGGCCCCTCTGGGCTGGTGGATCAGGTGGTGGAATTACGAGGGGGGCGGGCTGCTGAGTTAGGCCTTCAAGTGGGCGATCGCCTGCCCATTGAGTTCTTGCCCCTTGGAAATACCCCTGCTGGGCAATAGTCAGCGAACATCTCACGCGAAATCTTCAAGATTTAATGTAAAAACAGCATCAACAACTATACAAAACCACTGTGCTTTGCTACTATTGCATTCCTAATCCTGTTTTATTAGGTGAACGGGCGATCTGGCTATCCTAGCCTTGGGTTTGATACCATTCTTGGCTGGGCCAAAATATCAGGGAATCGTAACGGACTCTCATTAATTCCGGACTAAATCCTTCAGTCAAGCGTCCGTCAAAAGCTGAGTCATTCTAGCCGTCTTCAGGGTCTCCAAGGTCTCTTTGCAGATTTATTAGGGTTAATCCTCGGGTCACTGGGTGGGTTCAAGAGTGAGAAGCAGCATTTTATCCTAGGGCATTCCCCTAAGGGTTCAGCAACCGTCCGATATCCAGAGGCAAGTTCAGTTTATAGCAACCTACTTTCAGAAAATGTTCAGGGGTAACCCATTACCATCAGTCCCTAGGAGGTGAACCGAGAAGTGCCCACTACAAGTTACGCAAATTATGCCCCGCTGATTCGCTTTTTAGAAGAAGATTTAGCCATTTCAACCGACTCCATTGCAACCGCTCTGCGTCACCAAGAGGAAGATCCCGGTTTGTTGCCGATGGTACTGTGGCGGTACGGTTTGATTACCCTGGAGCAACTCGATCGCATCTTTGATTGGCTAGAGACTGCTTAACCGCTGCGATAGCGATCGCCCCAAAATTTTGTGCGATGGTGCCTCAGGCGGTCTCCCATCATCGGCATTCGAGGGTTTGAATTTGTCCTCTTCTGCCGGACTAGCGTCATCGTTTTAGAGGCTGGAATACCTGCATCAAAAAACCTCCCAAGTATGATATGGGAGGTTTTTGTTAATCCTGGGAATGGCTATTGTTCTGCCAGGAACTTTTTCACCCCTACGTGATAGTCAACGGCCTTGAAGGTAGGACTTTTGGCATTAGCAATGCTAAAGAGAGTCCAGAAAGAATCTATCGCCTGAAGTTTAGGTGCTTTGGGGTAAGCAGCCTTCGCCAAGTTGTAAACTGTCTGCTGATCCAGATTGTGGTTGACGTACAGGAAAGAGACTGTGGCGATCGCGTCCACTGCTTGGGGTTGCCAAGGATAGGTATTGGCCGGAATCTGTTGAGGCAGGTAGAGCAGGTTAAATCGGGTTAAAATTTCCTGGCGATCATCAAGAAATTTGCGATCAACTGGTAGGAGTTTTAACGTTGAGCCTGCGGTTGCTGGGATCTCTCTCAACAAGGGGGGCTCCCACCCCAGCCGTGTAGAAGGCCGCATCAATTTCCCCTGTCTGCACCTTGGCGAGGGCATCTTGGATACTCATCAGCAACAGACTTTCGCGGGTGACATCTAAGTTGCTGAGTTGGTAGAGCAAAATCGCACTGACGTAGGTTCCAGAGTCTTCGGGGCCAACCGCAACCACCTTGCCGTGCAAGTCTGCTAAGCTCTTAATCCCCGACGCTTGATTGACTACAATGTGAATCACCTCATGATTCACAGGGGCAAAAACATCAACATTCTCAGCGAGTTGAGCTAGATTTTGATCGGTGACTCCCTTGAGTAATCTAAAGGCATCCTGTTGGGCAAAGGCGAGATCGCCATTGCCACTGCCCAGCTCTTTAAGATTGTTAAAGGAACCCGGTGACTCTTGAATCTTCAAGGTAAACCCATCGGGCTTGAGCACCTGATTGAGTTCTATTGCCGCCTGATAATACAAGCCCGTTTTCGCGCCCGTGAGAATGCTCAGGGTTTGCTGGGCAACCACGGTGGTGGCCGTGAATACATTCCCAGAAAGGATGATCAGGGTTGTCAATAGTGATAAAGCCAGGAGCGGTACCGATTTTTTCATGATCAAATTCCTGTGAATGGAAGAATTGCACCCCATGAGGTGGGTTATGGCGTTCGTTTACCGCCAGACTGTACGACTATCCGTCCTAGAGAATAGTTTCTGCCTCAGCCAAAATGACTCAGGGGATTACAACTGGGCAATCATCTTGTGAGTCTGGGGGATCACCCGTACCCATTGTAAGGTTTGCTTGAGTAAGGACTGCCATGCCAGCACTTGATCGGGTCGGGGAACCGCCAACGGAACTTGCTTGGGATGCAACTGTTCTAGAGGAGTCACGGGCTGCAAAAATACAGGGATTTCAGGGCTGACGGCGGCAACCAGCTGTGCTGCCTGCAGCAAGTCTGTCAAGTCCGTTTGCGCAGCGATAATAATTTTGACAAAGACCTCTACCCCAGCGCTATGGGCAGCCTGGAGGCATTGCCTATGAGCCTGCCACCAAGTTTCGCCACTGACGCTCGGGAGCTTCAAGTCCATGCCAATGGAATCCAAGTGGGTCAGGATCTGGCGTAGTTGCTGGGGACGATGTCCCCCTGTTTCTAAATAAACGGGCAAGGAAGTCTGCTGCCGGACTAAGGGAAGAAAGCTTTGTAAAAACGAGGCATGGAGCAAGGGTTCCCCCCCTGTGAGGCTAATGCTGTCATGAAGCCCCGGTTGATGCTGTCGCTGTACCCACTGCAATAGGTGTTCCTGTGTTACTGGGTTGACATGGGTTTCAAAGTCACGTTCTCCGGGCGATCGCTCGATGCGACAGCTCTCTGGAACCTCCCAGGTATGGACGCTATCGCAGAAATGACACCGCAGATCGCACTGGGCAAACCGGATAAAAATTTGCCGGGTGCCGACGTTCTGCCCTTCCCCCTGAATAGCGGAAAAGACTTCAATCAGACGGGCAGTTCGCGAGTTAGCAGTCGAGGAAGTGCTCAAAATGGGTGGAACCTACCAGAAACTAGCAGCCTATTCAAAACTAGTAATTATAGCCAGTGGATGCCCAATTGATGAAATCCAGGTTGAAATGTCGATATCATCATTCTCAGTGCAAGATTCCGCCAAGACAATGAATCAACCCTTGATGTCTGACGCTGATGTGATCGGAGTCCATATTTGGATCACGGGCAAGGTACAAGGTGTTGCCTATCGAGCGGTAACGCGCCAAGTGGCAGTCCAGTTAGGCTTGGGAGGTTGGGTGCGGAATTTACCCGATGGTCGGGTGGAAGCGGTCTTTGAGGGCGATCGCCAGCGGGTGGAGCAAATGCTAGCCTGGTGTCGCCAAGGCCCCCCCGCTGCGGTGGTCTCCGATGTGACGGCTGAAGCCATGCTCCCCCTGGGGATCACGTCATTTCAAATCTTGCCTTGAAGCGCCACGGGCTTACAACCAGTGCTGGAGGGTTTGCCAAAAGTCTTGAATCAGAGTTGGGGTTTGCCAAAGAAGATAGCCCAGGGTGCCAAAGAGTCCAGTGATCACCAGGGTCAGACCATAGCTAAAGCACATCAATAACCCGTCCGCTTCTAGGGTTGCCACGACAAACAAGAGAATCCCTACAGTGGGAACCATATTAGTCAGGGGCAGGGGAATCGGCAACATCAACAACAGGGTTAACCAAGCCATACAGAGGCCGTTGAGTTGCCAAATCGGATGACTGGTAGCTAATTTCAATAATCGGGGTCGGGTGATTTTTTCCAAGAAGCGGGTGATGGTTTGCACCACCTTGAGTACGGGTTGAATAAAGCCTCGGGGAAATTGAACTTGGGCGATGCGTTGGGGCAGCCAGGGCGATCGCAGTCCCATTGCCATTTGCATTGACAATAAAAAGCTAGCAGAGCCAAAAATGCTGTTCAGACCAATCAGCGGAATCGGTGAGAGAAAGGGTAGGGTCAACAGACCTACCATCAAACTAAACCCCCGCTCCGAGGTTTCACTCAGGATATCCCCCAAAGTCAGGGGGTGAGCCTCTAAACGCTGGAGGAGCACTGCAATATCCTGAGAGAACTTGAGATGCATGACTTTAGCTAGCTCCCATAACCGCCATCACGTACCAGAATACACGACCCTCTTGGCCGCATCGGCTACGGAGTTAGGGGAGGGGAGGGAGGCGGGAGGGGATCGTCGTCGCTGGCTTTGGGCTTTGAAGCGGCGGGATCTCTGGAGATTACGGAAGCGCTGTTTTAGGTCACCTAGAGGGGGAGTCAGACTGCCATAACGCCACCGCACATAGGCTTGGGCAATGTCATTGACGACCTTTCCCTGGGGGACACTTGCCTGAACCGTGTGCCCAAACTCCCCTGGAGTTTGGGCGGGATGTTTACGAATCCCTTGCCGATCTAACCACCCCAGCATTTGTTGGTAGAGACCTTCCATCGGCGGCAATTGGGAGAGCCAGCGGTGATAGCGCCAATTCTGCCACTGGTTCCAGCCCAGCCAGCCGGCAAAACTCAGGGTGACCACCACGAGGGAGCCAACAATGATACCCACCCATCCGCGGGTGAACAGCAACAAAAACCCCGTGATCAGGCCAAAGATCCAACCCGCAATTCCCCCGACCACTTGGGCAATCCAACCACTGACCGGGGAGGGAATCCAGCCCGCCACCCAATTCCAAAACTGCCTGAGAATACCAAAGGTCGCATTTTCTTCGACGGAGGGGGGTAACAGGTCATGGCCGGGAATTGGGTCAAAGGTAAACCAGCCATTTTGGGGGAAATAGACTTCGGTGAGGGCATAGGCATCGGTGTTACGCACCACATAGAACCCGGTAAATGGGTTGAACTGACCCGCCCCAAATCCCACCACCAAACGGGCGGGAATCTCAATGGATCGCAGCAGCAATGTCAACACCGTGGAAAAATGATCGGGATATCCCCCCTGAAACTGAAACAAGAAGGCATCGACCAAATCTTGCTGGGCGGCCAAGAACGGTAACTCCGGCTGCACCGTGTAGTGCTGCTTTAAATATTGGGTCAGGTAGAGTGCCTGTTCATAGGGGCTGGTCAGCGGTTGGGGAGACTTCGCCAACCAAGCCTCAGCCAGGGGGCGTAGTTTCTGGGCGATCGCCGATGGAACCTCCAGATAGTAACGCTGGATCGATTCTGAGTAAGTGGTTGGTGCCTGTCGTAATACTTGGCGATCGCGGTAAGGCACCCGAGAAATCACGGTATAGGTAAGATCTTCGCTCAAGCCAATGGGAGCCCGCAGACTGCCCTCTGGATCAATCGCAATCTGTCGGGTGGGGAAAAACAACCGCTCTGCCCGATAGAGGGCTGGAATCAGGTTGGGTAATTCCGAAACCACCGTGTAGGTCTGAACAATTTCCTGGGTGCGGGTTAGGGAGCCAGGAATCGGTAAGAAGTACTGATAGGACCAGTTATTGCGTTCTAACTTTAAGGAATGGTCGTTACGAGAGACTTCCCAGCCCTGACCCGTGTAGTGATCGAACGCCAGCACCCGCCAGAAACCTGGAGCCTGGGAGCGCACCCGCAAAACGATTTTGGGTTTCATCTGCCCCCGCAGGTTCTGGTTGATACGGCTATTAAAGCCGTAGTAAAAGGTGTCATCGACCTGACCAGAGGCAGTGCTGCCAGAGGTGGCGCTACCCCCCCCCACCCTGGCTTGTGCCTTCCCGCACATAGCCAGGATTGGCAATGTGCTGACTGTCAAACTGGCCTTCAAAGTTAATGGTAGAACTGACGGGAAAGCTGCGGAGTTGGTAACCTGGTAAGCGGGGCAGCAGCACAAACACGGTGAGTCCCAGGGTCAAAACCAGCAAAAAAACAACCCCTAACCGTTGAGGAGCCAGTTCGGTTTTACCCAGTTGCCAGATGGGGGTTTCCAGGGTGATGCCTAAGCGAGACCGATAGTCCAGGATCAAGATAGGCAATGCGATCGCCAGAAATAGCAAGAGCAGCAGGCCAAAGGTAATTGTTTGGCTGAGGGTGCCAGCAACGCCAAGGAGCACTAAGCCAATCATCATCGAGTAGCCAAGGTCTTTGCGGCGAGGCAGATCAAAGCTATGCAATACCTGAAGCTGCACCAAGAGTTGTGCCAAGACCAATCGAGTATCGTTCAACTCCCCCAGCAGCCGCACCAGAAAGGCCGCTAGGGCTACCAGCATCCCAAAGGCGAGCCACAGCTTGGTGCTAATATTGCGGCGGTTTCGCTGCCGCCAACTCCAAACAGCTCCCCCCATTCCCAGGGGCACCGCCCACAGACTCATACTGGTGCTGGCAGCAATATCAGTCGCTACAATTCCCACCGAAACCAGGATTTGTACCAGGACGCGGAGCATGATCGAGTTTTCAGACTGGGGAAGGGGACGGCTTCCCATGTATTCCCAGAGAGAACGGACACCGGAGAGTCCCCCCAGTTGTTGGGTTTCTGGAGCGTTGGTCATGGTGCTTGCCTCTCGGTCGGGGCTGGATGGAGTGGAACTGGCTGCCTCTTATCTTAGCGGGATATCTTAGCGGGACTGGGTCTGGTGATGGCGATCGCAACTGGAAGGGATAGACTGGAGCAGTAGCCAACGTCTATCCCCACATGGACTTAGACCAACAAATTCAAACGCTGATCCAGGAAGCGCCTTCCGATGGGATAACCCTTCCACTGGTTGCGGCGATCGCCCCGGTTTTAAAAGCCTTTGCCCAGCAACTTCAGCATTCCCAATACTATATTCTGCAAACCCTGGAGCAAGATTGGGTCTTGACCACCCTCCAAAATCAAACCCAGCCCAACTTAGAAAAAACGGTTTTGTACGCCTTCTCCACCCTTAAAGATGTCACGGCAGGGCCTGGTTTCGTCCGCGACGACCCCCAGCTAATGGCGCTGCCAGTTCCAATTATCGACATTTTGTTTCAGATGACGGCTTTGAATGGAGTAGATAGTGCAGTCTTTTTTGAGAACCCTGGGGACTTAATCAATGGCGCTGAAATTCAGCGAGCCGAATTGCAAGGGGCTATCCAGTATCATTTACAACTACCGCCACTGAGCAGTTCTGTGCCCTCCGATCTTGCCTAACTGTTCTTGAGAAGGAACCAACCGAGGGGTGCTACTTTTGAAATCATCTTGCCCAATGAAGGGTTTCAATTCCTCAACCATCGCCTTAGCACCCTCTCTTTGATGCTGCTCACATGTCCCCTCAACCAAGGGGAAAATCGTTGCGACCTGTGTCCTCGAACCAGGAGCTGAGTTTGCCCCTCAAGCCTCCCACTCTCGGCTTTGTTCAGCTTGGGTCTGAAGCAGACAGGTGTGCAGATCCTCCCAATTGACCGTCTCAACCGCAGCATCGAGAATCAGTTCTCCCTGTTGCAAGACCAGCACGCGGGTACAAAATCGTCTGACCAGTTCCAATTGATGGTTGATCATGATCAGAGCCATGGGTTGACTCTGCACCAATTCAGTCAGCACCGTCAGCAGCTGAGTGGCTCGACCGGCATCCAGGGCAGAGGTGGGTTCATCTAAGAGCAAGAGGTGGGGTTGCATCACTAGGGCCCGGGCGATCGCCACCAGTTGCCGCTGCCCCACCGACAGTTGTACTTCGGTGCGATCGAGCCACTCCAAGGGAATGGTGAGTTTTTCCAACCACGTCTGCATCCGTTGCCGGATGGTGTCAACGGCCAGCCCTTGCAGGCGCAGAGGATAGGCGAGGGCATCCTCAACCGTCATCCCCAGGAGCTTCGACTCTTGAGGCACCAGAACCACCTGCTGGCGAAGCTTGAGCACATTGATCTGACGGATGTCCTGACCTTGAAATCTCAAGGAACCCTGAGTCGCTTCACTCAAGCGGTTGATCAAGCGGAGTAAGGAGGTTTTACCAGCCCCTGAGGCACCTACGATCCCCAGGCGATCGCCCTCCTTGACTGTAAAGGTGATCCCCCTTAGGAGTTGGACAGGGGAGGATAGACTCAACCCTACCTGAGCGAGGTCTAAAAGCGGTTCTGTGTTGGTTTTGTACATTTGCAGTAAACTTTGGTAGACCTGTAACGATTGCCTAGTTTCACCTACCTTGAGTCAACATACATTGATTTCTAATTTGGGGTTATGGGGTCAGCGGATGATCATTGCCGTGCTCTTAGGCGGACAGGTTTTTATCCATCTGCTGAGTGGGCGGATTCATCGCCGGAATGTCATAGAACAAATGGTTGTGGTTGGCCCCGCTTCGCTGCTGGTGGTTCTCCTCACTGCCAGTTTTGTCGGGATGGTGTTTACGATTCAGGTGGCGCGGGAATTCCTCGCCTTTGGTGCTGGCAATGCCGTCGGGGGCGTCCTCGCGATCGCCCTCACCCGAGAATTATCTCCGGTGTTGACGGCTGTGATTGTGGCAGGACGGGTGGGATCGGCCTTTGCCGCCGAAATCGGAACCATGCAGGTGACGGAACAGATTGATGCCCTCTACATGCTCAAAACTGACCCCGTGGATTATTTGGTGATCCCGAGAGTCTTGGCGTGTTGTCTGATGTTGCCAGTGTTAACGATTTTGTCTTTGATTACTGGTATGACTGGGGGGATGCTGATTTCTCAAAGCTTATACAATATCCCTCAGCATCTATTTATTGAGTCAGCCCGTAACTTCCTCACTCCCTGGGATATTTGTACTGCTCCCCTCAAGGGTTTGGTGTTTGGAGCGCTGATTGCGGTGATTGGTTCCAGTTGGGGACTGACAACCCGTGGGGGGGCAAAGGGTGTGGGACAATCCACCACCACCGCTGTGGTAACGGCGCTGCTGGCGATTTTTATCTCTGACTTTTTCCTCTCCTGGATCTTGTTTCAGGGAACGGGGAAGACAGGATCTGGCAGTCTCTAAGGGCGGGCAGCCTTTAAACCTTTAAAATGTAAATGTGATTTGATGCAAAAGGATCCCGTGAGCCTGTGACTCTTGCAACCCCCGTCCAGTCAGCAGATACAGTGCAGTTAGCCCCGAGCTATGTCTTGCCCCTCACCTTGGTGGCGATGGCTCTGCCATTGGTATGGGTGCAAATCTGGCTCAGCCTCACCCTTTCTCTCTTTGGTCTATTTTTGCTGTTTCAGGCGGTCACCCTGCGACTGCTGTTGACATCCATGGCCCTAGAGATTTATCGCGGTCAGACGCTGATTCGCCGTTTTCCCTACGGGGAATGGCTCAACTGGCAAATTTTCTGGTCTCCCCTGCCGATCCTGTTCTATTTCCGTGAGGTTAACAGTATCCACTTTTTGCCAATATTGTTTGATCCCAAAGCTCTGCAAACCTGTCTGGAACAGTTCTGCCCTCGTTCTCCTGGCTGAACTAACGACCCTATCGTATCTGCCCGCCCATGAATGCCGACGCATCATCCCTGCCAGAATTTACTGCCACCCATGACCCATCCGCTGAGGCTGAAGCTGCTGTGACCCTTGAACTCTCCCCAGCACCAGACACCACCGTCACCACTGCACCGACGGAGGATTTGGATCTAGCTCAACGGGTGGCAACCCTCCAACAACAGGAGCAAGCCCTGCGCCAGGAAATTGCCACTTTGCAGGCCACCCAGGCCAAGCTACTCCAGGAACAGACCGCCCAAATGCAGGCGAACCTGGGTCGATTGATTCAGGAAGGGGTCAAGGAGCTGGAACAACGGAAGCAGACGCTCCAGATTGCCGTTGAGCAATTGGAGCGCCGTCAAGAACGGATTCGAGCTGAAATGCGCACTACCTTTGCAGGTGTTTCCCAGGATCTAGCGATTCGCGTCCAAAGTTTTAAGGACTACCTGGTCGGCAGTCTGCAAGATTTGGTCAGTACCGCCGAGCAACTGGAGTTGGCACAATCCAACCCCCCCCCGGGAGAAGCCCACTGCCAAACCAGAAACACCTCAGTCCTCTGACAGCCCTAAGTTTGCCGAGCAAAGCTTTCAAGAACAAACGAAGCAGATTCGTAAATTGCTCGATCAGTACCGCACCCAACCCAATTACTATGGTTCTCCCTGGCAGTTACGGCGTACTTTTGAACCCATCCATGCCGAACGGGTGGGCAACTGGTTTTTCTCCCAGGGAGGACGGGGGGCACTTCGCTCCATGGGTAGCCGCCTGCAGAATATCTTGATTACCTCAACCGTGGTCTCAGTGCTGCGAAAAGTCTATGGCGATCGCCTCCGTACCTTAGTGTTAGCAAATTCTCCCGAACGCCTGGGTGAGTGGCGACGCGGGTTACAAGATTGCCTCGGGATCTCCCGCAGTGACTTTGGCCCTGACCGGGGCGTGGTTATTTTTGAAGCCCCCGAAGCGTTGATTGTCAAAGCCGATCGGTTGATGAAGGAGGGAGCTTTGCCGTTAATCATCATCGATGAGACAGAAGATCAAATCAGTTTAGGCTTGCTGCAATTTCCCCTGTGGTTGGCCTTTGCCCCCGATCCACAATCGGGATCGTTTTTGTAAATCAGCAGCGCCTGAACCGCACTATAACTGGGGCACACGTCCCGTCAAACCCGTCATTAACCCCAGGACTAACCGCTTCACCAGCGGGATGTGTTGTAACGCCCACAGCCCTAGGCGTCGCAGCAATACCATAGGTAGCCACTGGTTAGAGAAGCAACGTACTAGTAAATCGGTAAATCCGAGAATAATCAAGTTTTCTCGCTGCCGCCAGCGCTCATATCGCCGGAGTACCCTGAGATCCCCCAAAGCCAACCCCTGCTGGGAAGCGGTTTGCAACACTTCGGCTAGGGCGGCGGCGTCGCGAATCCCTAAGTTCAACCCCTGCCCCCCCACGGGATGGCAGCAATGGGCGGCATCCCCAATCAACGCCAGCTTGGGGCGCACATAGTGGTTACTCTGACGCAATTGCACTGGAAAGGCAAAGCGCTGTCCCACTAAGGATAAGGTTCCCATGTGCCGACCATAGCGCCGTTCTAGTTCCGTAAGAAAAGCTGTATCATCCAAAGCCAATAACGCCTGCACTTCAGCTGCGGGTGCCGTCCAGACAATCCGACACTGATTCCCCGGTAAGGGGAGGATGGCAAAGGGGCCACTGGGCCAGAAGCGTTCGTAGGCAATGTTTTGATGGCTGTACTGGGGTTGCACCGTGGCGACAATGCAAGATTGCCAGTACCGCCAACCCTGCGCTCGAATACCAGCTGCCTGTCGGAGTGGCGATCGCGCCCCATCGGCGGCCACCAATAATTGGGCGGTTAACCATTGGGATGTTCTAGCTTGCTCAATCTCGATCGCCACGCCATCGGACTGACAACGAGTCTGGACAACGGTGGCTGGACAAAGCCAGGTGACCTGGGGGGCATCCTGGAGAAAATCTTGCAGTGCCGTCAGCAAAACGCCATGGGCAGCGACATAACCCAGCACCTCGGTTCTCCCCAAATCCGCTGGATCAAACTTCACCGTGTGGGGGTAGTCGGCATCGGAAAGACAAATCTGCTGGAACTCAGCGATCAAGGGATGGATCTGCTCCCAAACGCCAATACCCTGAAAAATCCGCTGAGAGAGCAATGAAATCGCATAGGCCTGATCACGGGCCACGGCCACGGACTGGGTTTGGGCTTCAATCACAACCACCCTTAACCCGGATTGCTTCAGAGCAGCGGCGAGGGTGAGGCCAACGATACCGCCCCCTGCGATCGCGACATCATAGTCTAGCCGGGACGCCTCCGCGGCTGTCCTTGGGGCGCTTGGGTGGGGGAGATGGGTGGAAACGGTCAGTGGAGTGGGGGCAGCCAATAACATGATTTTTGTTGGGGCTGATTCAATGGCAGGGTAGAGGCAAGGATGGCTGTATATCTTGATTTTCTCGCGAAAACGTCAGGCTTTCAAGGTAGCAGGCACCCTTGAGCGATCCCTCTGGTGAAGCAAGTTTTTCTTCAAGCTTGGGGTAGAATCACCAAGTCGCCCTCCGTATGCATACGCATCTATGACGGTTTCACGAACCATTTGCTTGGGCTTTCTGGCGGTCATTACCATCGGTGCATTGTTGCTAATGATGCCCTTCTCACTCAGTAGCGGTACCTGGGGCAGTCCTGTCAACGCCCTCTTTACCTCGACCTCCGCCGTCTGTGTCACTGGTTTATCGGTGGTTGATGTGGGAACCTACTACTCCTTCTGGGGACAACTGCTGCTGGTGTTGTTGGTGCAGATTGGCGGGTTGGGATACATGACGGCAACAACCTTTCTGTTACTGCTATTAGGGCGTAGGTTTGGACTACGAGATAAAATTGCGATTCAGCAATCCCTCGATGCCCCTGGGATGTCGGGGGTGGTTTATCTGGTGCGATCGATTATTGCAGTCACCCTCCTGTTTGAAATCACGGGGGTGTTTTTATTATTTATTGTCTTTGAGCCAGACTATGGCTTGGAACATGGACTCTGGCTAGCAATTTTTCATAGTGTGAATGCCTTTAATAATGCCGGCTTTGGTTTGTTTTCGGATAATCTCATGCATTATGTGCGATCGCCCCTGGTCAACATGATTATCACGATCCTGATTATTTTTGGGGGGATTGGCTACCAGGTGATTATGGAGATGTACCTCTGGGTGCGCGATCTCATCCTGCGTCGCACCAAGTGTGTGATTTTTTCCCTCAACTATAAGATTGTTACCAGCTCAACCTTGATTCTCTTGGCGGTGGGAACCATTGCCTTTCTGCTGACAGAGGCCCAAAATCCCCATACCTTGGGGCCCCTGGGTTGGCATCACAAGCTCATGGCAGCGTGGTTCCAATCAGTCACCCCCCGCACCGCTGGCTTCAATACAATTGATATTGGCAAAATGACCAATGCTGGCTTATTTATTACCATTGCCCTGATGTTTATCGGTGCCAGTCCCGGTAGTACCGGGGGTGGAATTAAAACCACAACCCTCCGGGTTCTGTATGACTGCACCAAAACCGTGCTTCAGGGCAAGGAAGAAGTTCTGTCCTATCAGCGGCAAATTCCAGTACCACTGATTCTGAAGGCTATTAGTGTCTTACTCGGCTCGGTTCTGGTAGTGATTGTCTCAACCATCTTCATTTCCCTCACCGATTCTGGGTTGGAGTTTTATTCAGATTTTGTTTGAGGTGGTCTCCGCCTTTGGCACGGTGGGGCTGTCTACGGGCATTACCGCTAGCGTGAGCGTTGCAGCCAAACTGGCTCTGATTGGGACGATGTACACGGGGCGGGTGGGCGTGCTGCTGTTAATGAGTGCCCTCCTGGGAGATCCCAGACCCAGCGTTTTGCATTACCCCGAGGAAAATCTCCTGGTTGGCTAGTCAAGGTGGCAGGGGATGAAGCTGTCAACAGGTTTTCTGGAGGTGTGTCGATCAGGGGTTACCATAGGCGCAAGCCCATGTCCGGAAACAAAATCAGTCCTATGGATGCCAATTTGCCTCCCCATCCTGCTGCCAGTTCTGATTCCCCACCCCAGGTCGGAGGCGGCCTGCCGGTGCTGCAATATTGGGCCGAGCATACCCTGTCACCGGACGGTCTGAAGCTGTGGCAAACCCTATTCCATAAAAGTGCCTGTCTTTCTTGTGCCTGGGGAACGGGGGGGCAGAAGGGGGGCTTTGTCAATGAAGCAGGGGAAGTCCTCCAACGCTGTGCCAAAAGTGTGGAGGCGATCGCGGCGGAACTCCAACCCGCCGTCCCCCCGGAAATCTTTGGCCAACGGACGATCGCGGAACTCCAACAACTCACCTCTGAACAAGCAGATCGCTTAGGTCGCCTGAGTGTGCCCTTGCTCCTTAGAGCTGGCCACAGCCACTACGAACGGATCACCTGGGATCAGGTGTATGCGATCGCGGAATCGGCATTTCGCAGACCCGCCCCTCGGATTGCCTCCTATAGTTCTGGACGCTCTTCCAATGAAGCGGCCTATCTGTTGCAGCTGATGATGCGGGCCCTGGGCTCGAATAATCTTGCCGATTGTTCGGATTTGTGTCACGCAGCTTCCACTGTCGGCCTCAAGCAAATGTTTGGGTCTGGGACTTCCATGGTCAGCCTGGAGGATTTAAAGCAGGCGGACTGTGTGGTGTTGGTGGGTTCCAATGCCCCAGCGAATCATCCTCGGTTGATGAATGAATTGATCAAATTGCGCGATCGCGGCGGCAAGGTGATCGTAGTCAATCCCTTAAAAGAAGTAGGGTTGGTCAAGTTTGCCTCTCCCGCCTTCCCCGTCAAGTCCTTACTGCGCGGCTCTGAGATTGCTTCCCTCTACCTGCAGCCGATTCCTGGCAGTGACACGGCTCTCTTTGTTGGCATCCAAAAATCCCTGATTGAACAGGGTCTGATTCATCGTGATTACCTCCAAGCCCACACCAGCGGCTGGGAAGCAGTGGTTCATCATGCCCAGTCCTCCACTTGGGAAACGATTACCAGCACCTGTGGCCTCTCGCAGCTAGAAATTTCCACCGCTGCCGCCCTGATCGGCACTGCTGAGCGGGTGGTGTTTGCCTGGGCGATGGGGGTAACCCAACACGAGAATGGCGTCGATAATATTTTCAGTATTGCCAACACGGCCCTGCTGACAGGGAATGCAGGCAAACCGGGGGCTGGCACCATGCCCATCCGCGGCCACTCCAACGTCCAAGGCTTTGGCTCCATGGGTGTCACGGTTCATCTCAAGGAAGAAATCCGTCTGGCCCTAGAGCGCTTACTCGATCGCCCCTTGAGTCGGGTCCCTGGTTATGACACCCGTGCCCTGATTGAAGCTGCTGCCTCCGGAGCCATTGATACTCTACTTTGCTTGGGAGGAAATCTCTACGCAGCCAATCCCGATGCCACCCAAGCCCAAGCAGCTTTAGGTCAGATTGAAACCATTATCTACCTGGCAACCAAACCCAATCTGGGACACTTCCACGGCTTGGCTCAGCACAACACCTTGATCCTGCCCGTGTTTGCTCGCTTTGAGAACCCCCACCAGACAACGACGGAATCCGGGAATAACTTTGTGCGCCTCAATGATAGCGGACGCACCCATCTCCAGAGGACAGAACTGATAGCGGAGGTGGAATTTCTCAGCGAATTGGCCGCTCGCTTGCTCGGCGATACTCCGGTTAACTGGCATCAACTACAGGACCCCCACTATGTCCGCCAACTGATCGCCCAAACCATCCCAGGGTTTGAGCAGATGGCAACCATTGATCAAATCCACGTAGAATTCACGATTCCTGGCCGCATTTTCCATCGACCTCAATTTCCCACGGCCACGGGTCAAGCCCAGATGTTTGTCACACCGCTCCCCGATCTGACCTTGCCCCAAGCCCAGGATTTTGGGATTCCAGACACGATTCCCAGCATGGTTCTGGCACTGGGCACTGGACGGAGCTATTCCCAGCACAACACCGTGGTCTATCGTCCAGGAGACACATACCGAGGGATGCCCCACCGCAACTGTATTTTGTTGAATGCAATGGATGCTGCCACTGGTGGATTTCAGGAACACCAGCGGGTCACGGTTCAAGGGGATGCTGGCAAATTGGAGCAGGTTGAGATCATCTTCGGGGAAATTCGCCAGGGAGCAGCGTTGATGTTTTATCCCGAAGTGAATGCGATTTTTCAGGCGAGGATTGATGCCCGTTCAGGCACTCCAGCCTTTAAGCGGGTGCCGGTGGTGGTGTACGTCCCTGTAAACTCCTAGGTGTCACCCGCCCAATTCCTACCTGCATGCTCCAGCGATGGTCAAAGACCGACCTCGAGCCATTGCCCGTCAGCTAGTTCATAATCGGGGGGATGGATAAGCACCTCTTCCGGGAAGCAAGTTACTGACAGTGTTGGGCTTGGCAGGGTTTTTACCGGTGTCATGCAAGATGTCAATTCCTGAGAACATTGTAATGGATTGTAACAATGCAGTTATTTTGTTAATAAATATTGCAAGTAATTGATCCCGTTGCTAGCGTGTGTATGTTCGGTTGTTCCTGGTAGGTGCCCATATTGTAGGAGGGGTTCGATCCATGCTTTACATCCATCTTGGTTCCACACCCATTCGCTGATTCCAGACAAACCAACTCATTCATGACTATCGATCCACCATTGGTCTGACTGCGTGCCGAGGATGCTTTCTTCACTCAATCTTTCGGTTCGGCACGGGTTCACAGCCAGGTGAGACTCTAACTCTTGAGGCTTTGATGATGAATATTCAAGGAAAAATAGCTCTGGTAACCGGAGCATCCCGTGGCATTGGTCGCGAGATTGCCCTAGAGCTTGCCAAACAAGGTGTTCAGCGCCTGGTACTCGTCGCTAGAGACCGCCAGCGTCTCGCCCTCGTCGCCGCAGAAATCGAAGGGATGGGCATAGAGGCCGTGATCCTGCCCTTGGATCTGTCCCAGCCGATTGAGGTGCACATTGCGATCGCCCAAGTTTGGCGAGATCATGGCCCGTTCCACTTGCTCGTCAACTGTGCCGGCATTGCCCACCAAGTTCCCTTCTTGCAGTCGAAGCTGGCCAATGTCCAGGAAGAGATTGCGATTAATTTAATCGGTATGTACACGATCACACGCCTGGTTGCTCGACGCATGGCCGCCCAACGGGAAGGCAAAATCGTCAATGTTTCCAGCTTGATGGGCAAGGTCGCTGCCCCAACCATGGCAACCTACTCCGCGACCAAGTTTGCAATTTTAGGCTTTACCCAAGCCTTGCGAGGTGAACTCGCAGCCCACAATGTCCAGGTGAGTGCGTTACTGCCGTCTCTCACGGATACAGACATGGTGCGAGAACTCCAGTGGTTTCGTTGGGTCATGCCTACGTCTCCCCAAAGAGTAGCTCAAGTCCTCGTAGCAGGGCTGCAGAAGGACACTCCTGAGATCTTGGTCGGATGGCAAAGTCATTTAGTGGCCTGGAGTAACCGCATTGCTCCCTGGTTACTGGAGAAGATTTTGCTCATGGCTGCGCCGCTGCCCCGGTATGAGCAGCGACCGACCGAATCCCCCGGTCGCTGAGGATAAACCTGCGTCTGGGAGTCGTCAAAAACTCCCAGGCGATCGCTACGAGATCCCTAAGAGAATTCCCTCGCTCCCTAGGAGGGACTACTCAGCCAAAACAGATAGCCCAAGGGTTTAACTAAAGGCTCCGCCAAGACTCACGGCGATCGCCTATCAGGGTTAACTGGCTGAACCGAGATATCAACCACTAGGGTTGCTGCGACTCTAGCACTTGGGTGAGGCGCTCTAGGGCAACGGTTAGTCGTTCTTGCGCCAGTAAGATTGGATCAGGGGCAGCTGGCATTGGCACTGCGGCTACAGATTGATGCTTAAGCCGCTCCAAGGCTCGAATACTGACAAATAGCACCAAGGCAATCACCACAAAGTCCACCGCTGAACCGATGAAACTACCGATCTTAATGCCGGGAGCAATCACCGTGTGACGCCAGTCTCCCCCCGGGTACAAGGGGATTAATCAGTGGCATGGCAACATCCTGGACAAAGGAGGTGACAATTTTGCCAAAGGCTCCGCCAATAATGACGGCGATCGCCAGTTCCATCACATTCCCTTTCAGGGCAAAGTCTCTAAAGTCATGAAAAAAACCGCCCAAGGATTGTCTCCCACGTCGCATTCCCATGTCTTATTGATTCTCCTGTGTTCATAAAAAATGGTTCAGTAGGATAATAATTGTACAGTGCTGAAATTTCAGGATGCCCAAAATCCCCAGTACGGTTATCTGGCAACAGGCCGAACTCCTCATGCAACCAGCCTTGATCCGTGTGATTGACAACCTCCGTAAACAGCTAGAGGTGTCAACTTGGCAGGGAACGTATCAGGATGCCACCGATCCCTATCCGGGCTATCAGCTGTGCCTGCGAAGGAACGAGGCAGAAGTGAGGGTAGATTTGTGGGGATTATGTTATCAGATCTGCTTTCTGGACTATCATCCTGACCTTGATCTTGACGGCAGTCTAGCGGTGCAAATTGATCCCATCCTCATTGACGCTGAAGGAGAAGTGGACTGGCACCGTTTAGATAGCAAAGCAGACCAGTTAGTGGCCGAGGTTTTTGCCAACCTGCCCAGCTTGAACGGTTAAGCAACTCAGAGCAGCAATCTCATGACGAATCTGCATCAACTTCAAGTGAATGCCGGGGCAACATTGGGTGACATCGCCGATCTATCGGTGCCATTGACCTTTGGCAATGATCCGGTGGCTGTGGCGGCGGCGCAACAGCAGGTCGCCGTTTGCGATCGCTGCCACTGGGGACGGATCGAGATCTCCGGAGCGGATCGCATCCGGTATTTGCAAAACCAGAGTACCAATGACTTTAATAGCCTCCAGCCCGGAGCCGGGTGTGACACGGTTTTTGTAACCTCGACGGCTCGCACCCTTGATCTGGTCACGGCCTATGTTCTAGAGGATAGGGTGTTGTTGCTGGTCTCCCCCAACCGCCGTCAAGCCCTGTTGGCGTGGCTAGATCGGTATATTTTCCCCGCTGATCGGGTGGTAATTCAGGATCGGACTCTGACAATGGCGACGTTTAGTTTGATCGGTCCCCAGAGCGATCGCCTCCTAGCCGCTTTGGGGGGAGATCCGTTGCTGGGGGCTGCCCCTGGTACCCATTGCTGCCAAATCCTGGCTAACCTAAAGGTGCGGGTTGCTGTGGGCAGTGGATTGGCACTTCCTGGTTATACCCTCTGCTTGGATACCTCGGATGCAGCCGCCCTCTGGCAAGCCCTAACAACCGCTGGAGCCGTGCCCCTGGGAGAGCAAGGCTGGGAGCAGTTGCGGATTCAGCAGGGCCGTCCGGCACCCGACCGAGAACTCACCGAGGAATATAATCCCCTAGAAGCTGGACTCTGGCACGCGGTTTCCTTTAGCAAAGGATGTTACATCGGCCAGGAAACCATTGCCCGCCTGCAAACTTACAAAGGGGTGAAGCAACAACTGTGGGGCATTCGCTTGCAGCAGCCCGTGGAGCCAGGGAGCGTGATTCGGGTGGGCGAGGAGAAGGTGGGAAAGTTGACCAGTGTCACCGCCACCCCAACTGGATTGGTAGGTTTGGCCTATATCCGCACCAAGGCAGGGGGGGAAAACCTCTCTGTGGACGTAGGGGACAGCAGCGGCCAATTGGTGGACGTGCCTTTTCTCAGCCGGGAGCTACCGGGGCAGAACTAAGGGCGACCTATCCCCCAATGTGAATTCCAGGACGTTGGGCCGGATCTTTTTCGGCTTGACGTAGAACTTTACGGGTGAGGAGGGGAATATCGCCTTCCCCAAAGAGAATAAAACGCAGGGCATACTGGAGGGAATTACCATCGCCCCAGCTGAAATAGACATGGGGCAGCTTTTGAGTATGATTGCGCAGATAGAGTAGAAAAGCCGCGATCGCATTGGGAACGGCGGAACTTTCGGCGCGCAGGATGCGGTAGTGATGCACCTGAATGCCTCTAACCCGGAGGGTATCCTCAAATTTAGAGGCATCCGATACCTTTATTTCCAAGAATAAAATCGGATCTGTGGCCGGAATGTGGTTGTCTTCCCGTACCTCCTGTTCCTTTAAAAAGTACTCTTGGTCATCCCCAGCATCCAGATGATTGGCAATCAGCCGCACTGTCCCATTGCAAGCATCGGCAATAAATTGCTGGGCAACAGCATCCATCTCCACCCGCTCTGTCCGTAACTCTGTAGACCGCCAGATGCGGGACACCAGTGACGTAAGAATAATAATGCCGATAAAAAACGGCCGCAATCTTAATCCCTTCGGGGCGCTCAACGATGTTAATAACCGTTGTGTAAAAGAACACTAATGTGATCAGGCCACTGATGGCAGTCCGGCGGCGCGATCGCCCCTGCGCCCGAACGGAAAGGGTGACTGCAAAGGCTGCTGAACTCATTAATACCAGCACCCCCGTTGCATAAGCCCCACCCTGGGCATCCACATTAGCTCGAAACAGGATTGTCACCACGACGGCGATCGCTGTGTAGACTAACACCAACGGTCGAGTTTTGCGGGCCCAGTTGGGTGCCATGCCATAGCGGGGGAGGTAGCGAGGCACAACATTCAGCAACCCTGCCATGGCCGAGGCTCCGGCAAACCAGAGAATCAGGATGGTGCTCAGATCGTAGAGGGTGCCAAAACCACTCCCTAAATAGCGGTGAGCAAGATAGGCGAGGGCACGTCCGTTGGCAGCACCGTCCGCTGCAAATTCGGCAGATGGGATCAGTAACACCGTCACCAGGCTACTGGTAATTAAGAAGACGCTCATAATTACAGCGGCGGTGGTGAGGAGCCGATGAGTATGACGAATCCGGCCTGGGGCGTTAGTTTCTGTATCCTGGGGATCTCCCTGTACCAAAGGCATGACCACCACCCCAGTTTCAAACCCTGACAGCCCCAAAGCTAGTTTGGGGAATAGGAGCAGGGCCACTACCACCATCCACAGGGGATTGCCATATTGGGTGAACAGAGCGGTTCGCCAATCCGCTATCGCAGTGGGATGATGCAGGACTTGAACGCAGCCGACTCCAATCACTACCCCGTTCAAGAGTAGGTAAACGGCAACCAGAATTACGGCAATGCCAATGGCTTCCTTGAAGCCCCGCAGGAACACGACACCCAGGAGTGCCACCAAGAGCAGTGTGATCCCAATTTGCTGGTGATGGAGAAAAGCAGGGGTGAAGGGGTTTTCAATGATATGAGCCGTGGCATCAGCTGCCGAGAGGGTAATGGTAATAATGAAATCAGTGGCGACAAAGCCCAGCAGACAGAGGACAAAGAGCTTTCCCTGCCACCAGGAAAGTAGGCGTTCCAGCATGGCAATGGAGCCTTCTCCATGGGGGCTTTCAATGGCAACCTGGTGGTAAACAGGCAGCGCCCCTAATAAGGTCAGCAGCACCAACACCAAGGTAGCAAAGGGAGAGAGTGCCCCGGCTGCGAGGGCTGCAATTCCCGGTTGATAGCCCAGGGTGGAGAAGTAATCAACCCCCGTTAAGCACATGACCTGCCACCAGGGATGTTGTTGCGGATGGCTCGTTTTGCCAGTACCGGGGTTGTCAGTCAAAAACCACTGACTAAAGCGTTGACTGGTTTGGGTGACGAGGTTGTTTGTCTGGGTCATCAAGCCTGCCTTTTCCCTGATTCAACTGCATTCTTCCTGAATCATCTCCCAAGGCAGGGGGCATCGGCCAAAAAAATCCCCCTTATCTGGGAGCCCCAGAGAGCATCAATACGGGTTCCCCTGTGAGGCTAAAGGCGCGGACTTCGGTGATTTGTACCGGCACGAGGCATCCTCTAAGTTGGGTAATGTCCCCAGGGAAAAAAGTCAGGCGATTGCCTCGGGTTCGTCCCATCACCTGGGTAGGGTTCTTGGGGTTCTGATCTTCAACCAAGACCTCTGCCACCTGTCCCTGATAACGCTGCGATCGCTCCGCAGCTTTGACACTGACCAAATGATTTAACCGTTGCAGGCGATCGCGCTTCACCACTTCACTCACCTGATCAGACCAGAGAGCAGCGGGGGTACCCGGTCGGGGGGAATAGGCAGCGGTATTCAGCAAATCAAACCCAATGGTTTCAGTGAGCTTTAAGGTATTCTCGAACTGCTCCTCGGTTTCACCGGGGAACCCGACAATGGCATCGGCACTAATTGCCGCCTCCGGCATCACCTGCCGAATGGTGTCAATGATTCGGCGGTATTTTTCCTGGGTGTAGCCCCGACCCATGGCCTTGAGAATGGCATTATCTCCGGACTGGAAGGGAATGTGGAAGTGTTCACATACCTTGGGGAGTTCCGCACAGGCTCGGATCAGCCGCTCGGTAAAATACCGGGGATGGCTAGTGGCAAAGCGAATGCGCTCAATGCCGGGGACATCGTGGATATAGTAAAGCAAGTCCGTCAGCGTCTGTTGATAACGACCTTCGGGGGTGACACCCGGTAAATCTCGGCCATAGGCGTCAATGTTTTGCCCCAATAGCGTCACTTCTTTGTAGCCCTGCTGGCTAAGAGCGACGATCTCAGTACGGATGGCGGCGGGGGTGCGGGACTGTTCGATGCCACGCACATTGGGCACCACACAGTAGGTACAGCGCTCATTACAGCCATAAATTACATTCACCCAAGCGGTCACCTGACTGTCTCGTCGGGGTTGGGTGATATCTTCCATCACCTGGATAGCTTCCGTCGCTACCACTTGGTTGCCGTTAAACACCTGTTCCAGCAAATCTTGGAGACGGTTGGCGTGCTGTGGCCCCATGACGAGATCTAACTCCGGCACCCGCTGCAACAGTTGTTCCCCTTCTTGCTGGGCAACACATCCGGCAATGACCAGGGTGAGATTGGGTTGTTCCCGTTTGCGGGCTGCCTGTCGTCCCAGATAAGAATAGACCTTTTGCTCCGCATTGTCACGAATGGTGCAGGTGTTGTAGAGAATTAAATCGGCAGCATCCGGCTCCGCGACTGACTCAAAGCCCATGGTTTCCAAAATGCCAGCCATTCGTTCAGAGTCAGCCTTATTCATCTGACAGCCAAACGTGGTGATGTGATAACGGCGGGGAGAGGTCATGGGAACAGCAGTTGTAAGGTGGGGAGGCAAGGCATTCTCATTATAGTTTGACCCTACACCGCTCTCGTTCTCCGGAGGTTTCTGAGGGAACCAAGGGGATAGACACTTGAGGCAATTCTTAGTGTCAAGATTTTTTTGATCGGGTGAAAACCCTCAAAACATCCCCCCTTAAAACGCTTGTTCCATTAACTCAAGGTTGACGGAGGACTAGAGCCATGGGAAAGATTAGGCGAGGTTTTGTTAGATTTTGCGACCCCGGACGATGGAGAACACTGGTCGAGATCTGTATCAATGGATAGATGCCATGGCACCTTGTTAGCTCCTAGCGCATGGCAGCCATTGTATTCCGCCACGTTAGTTCTTTACATAGCACTGCTAAAGCCCGCTGATCAACGCTAGAAAACAGGTCGCTACCCACCAAGTCCTGGAGCACCCGCTGGGTTAATTCTGCGGCAAAGCTACCGCCACAGCGCAAAAGATGGCCGTAATAGCAAAACTGGGGACGCTGCTGCGGGTTGAGATGAAATTGGTAAACCTCCTGGGGACTCATGCGATAGACCAAGGTATTCACCGGCACCACACTTTGGGGAATTCCCTGGACTCCATAGCACCGCCCTTGAACGGTTTCCAGCGTTCCAATCAACAGAGTCCACAGCAGCGTGCGGGTTTCACCGACCAGGTCGGGAGTAAATAGGAGATCGGGTTCAGCAGAGAGCCGGGGGCCTGGACTGGCAAACTGGGGGTTCAAGAGTTGAGAATCGTAAATTAAGCCCACCACCCACGGCTTATGGGGAATTGATAATTTGACAAAGCAGCCAAATCCATAGTCATCGGGTTGGGGAGGGGACGCAACTGCCAGGACATCATCGAGTTGCACCACATAATCGCAATGGGAATTCGACTTCACAACTTTGCCAAGCTGCATGGGACTTTTCTCCACATAACCAATGGGAACACTCGCTCCCGATTATAGGGATTCTACCCAGCAAGCTAAAATAGGGGACTACCAAGTTGCATCAGACCCATGGAGGCGTGGAGGGGAGCATGACATCAACCCGTACCTGGATACAGATGATTCTCATCGCCGCCAGTCGTTTATTTCAGCAGGGAACCTCGGTTCTCATCATGGGTACAGCAATTCTCCTCACGGGTTGGTATGGCTTTCGCCTGCTGGAAGCTCAATTATTTCCGGCAGCGACTACTTCTGTGGAAGTCAGAACCCTGATTACCAATGAATTGCGGAGTCGCAGTGAATTAACCACTGCCAGCGTCGCCACCAAGGCAACGGTGGTGGTGAGTCAAGACCGCAAACTTGGTAGCTTTAGTATTGGTGATACCCATCTGGTTTACGAAGGGGTGGGGGATGTCCAGGCTGGGATCAATATTTCTCAGTTGCAGGCTCGTCTCCTCGACCGCGCCCAGGGACGGATTCACGTGCTACTGCCCCCGCCTCAAATTACCCATGTATCCCTCAATGTCAACCGCTCAAGTGTCCTCGCTCACTATAAACGCTGGTTTGGCCCAGATGTAGAGTTGGAACTCAAAGAAAGAGCCCAAAGGGAAGCCTTGCACCAAATTACTATGGAAGCCTGCACCCAAAACTTGCTGCAAGTCACCAACCAAAATGCCCAACAACTGGTAGAGAAGATTTTAGAAACCGCTGGCTACCAAGAAGTAATTGTGGAAACGCAAATACCCACTGCTGCTGCCTGTAACGATCCTGGTTAAACTTCCCCGCATAATCAATGGCTACTTCACTCGAGACTCTGCCTGCTGTTGGGAGTTCTCGCTGGCAATGCGTTGGGTGAGTACATCCAGAGCTTTCGCATACTGGGGATCGGCAGTCGTCCCAATTTTGTTGCGATCGCGCCCCAATTCCTCTCGCTGCGCCTCGGTGAGGCTGACTTCCACATCAGGATGAATGCCTTCTTTATTGATATCTCGACCATCGGGGGTAAAGTACTTGGCAATGGTAACCGCCAACCCAGAACCATCTCCTAAGCCACGCACAGACTGCACCAGCCCCTTGCCAAAGGTCTTGGTACCCACCAGCAGGGCGCGATGATTATCCTGCAACGCCCCCGAAAGAATTTCACTTGCACTGGCAGAGCCCCCATCCACCAAGATCACCAGGGGCTTATCGGTGAGAGCAGCCTTACTCGCCCGCTCCCGATCCGTTTCACCCCAACGATCCACAGTGGAAACAATGGTGCCTTCTTCTAACCACATGCGAGCAATGTCCACACTGGCGAACAACAGTCCTCCAGGGTTGGAGCGCAAATCTAGGATGTACCCTGTCACCTGCTGCTTTTCCAAATCCTTAATGGCAGCGGACATCTCAGAGGCCGCATTGGCACTGAACTGTACCAGGCGAATATAACCAACTTTGCCCTTGGGCTCTTGCCGCACACTGTAGCGAACCGGATGAATTTCAATCCGAGCCCGCTTGAGGGTAAATTCCAGTTGCTGATTGCCCCGGAGAATCGTCAGAGAGACTTCTGTATCGACGGCCCCCCGGATCAGGGTCACCGCTTCATTGACACTTAGTCCCTCGGTGCTCTTGCCATCGATCTTGGTAATGATATCCTTGGCCAGCACGCCAGCGGTAGCGGCGGGGGTACCCTCAATGGGTGCAACGACAACGAGTTTTTTACTTTTTCGTCCTGGGCCAATTGAATTCCCACCCCGGTTAGCTCCCCAGAGGTATCAATTTGCATGTTCTTGAACTCTTCCGGGTCCATAAATCGGGTGTAGGGGTCACCCAATTTTTTCAGCATCTCCCGGATCGCCGTGTAGGCTTCTGCTTTGTCTTTATAGGGATGGCTTAAGACTTCTCGCCGCACGGCCTTCCAGTCAGTCTGGTTAAAGGTGCCATCCACGTAGGAGCGGTCAATCACCTGCCAAACTTCATCCACAACTTCTTTCGGACTTTCACGAAAGAAGGCTTGACCGCGCGACAAATTAATCCCGACACCCGTAATGGTGACGGCGGTCGCTGCAAGGGCCGTCGCGCCGATGACGAGAGCCTGTTTCGTTGTTGCCATAGAGATGCCGTTTCTGGAGCGTGGCGAGGGGGCTGAAAAAAGTTATCCCACTCTAACACATGGGATTTTAGGGATCGACCCAACGTCCATCCGCCTTAATCAGGTTGATCAACTCCTCTACGCCTTCAGCTTCTGGGACTTTCTTAATTTCATCTCGCCCCCGATACAAAGAGATATATCCGGGTTGCTTACCGACGTAGCCGTAGTCAGCATCCGCCATTTCACCGGGACCGTTGACAATACACCCCATGACGGCAATGTCGAGACCCGTGAGGTGTTTGGTTGCTTCCCGGACTTTTTGCAACACTGCTTCTAAGTTGAAGAGCGTCCGTCCGCAGGAGGGACAAGCAACATACTCCACCATGGTCTTGCGTAGCCCCAAGGCTTGCAGGATGCTGTAGCAGACGGGGATTTCCTTTTCGGGAGCCTCAGTGAGGGACACCCGGATGGTATCGCCAATGCCATCTGCCAAGAGGGTGGCGATGCCTGCGGTGGATTTAATCCGGCCATATTCCCCATCCCCCGCTTCTGTGACCCCTAAGTGCAGGGGATAACTCATTCCCTGTGCGTCCATCCGATGTGCCATCAGCCGATAGGCCGCCAACATCACCGGCACCCGCGAGGCTTTGAGGGAAATTACCAGATTTTGGAAATTTAGAGATTCACAGATGCGGATAAATTCTAAGGCTGACTGCACCATGCCCTCGGGGGTGTCCCCGTAGGTAAATAACATCCGCTCGGCTAAGGAACCATGATTGACGCCAATCCGCATCGCCTTACCTTGGTCACGGAGGCTAACCACCAATGGTTCAAGGGTTTCACGAATTTTCTCCCCAATCTCGTCAAACTCAGATTGGGTATACTCACTGCGGTTGGCTTTGGGCTTCTCAAAGACATACAAGCCGGGATTAATCCGCACTTTGTCAACATGTTTGGCCACTTCTAGGGCAATCTTCAGTCCATTGTGGTGGACATCAGCAACTAAGGGAACAGGTTGATAGGTGGAAAGTAATTGTTGCTTGATCTCAGCCAGGGCATAAGCATGGGCCAGACTGGGAACGGTAACCCGCACGATCTCGCAGCCAATTTCATGGAGCCGCCGAATCCCGGCGACTGAGCCTTCTACATCCAGGGTGTCTTCGTTGATCATGGACTGCACCACCACGGGATGCCCCCCCCCCAATGGTGACACTGCCAACACGGACGGGGCGTGTCTGGCGACGCTGAATCATCGTGTCTGGAGAAACTGGCTGGGTCGTCGCGATCGCAGCGGTGGGACTCGACAGAGTTTGCATAGGAGGTGAGCGTGGTGAGACAGCAGATTAAAGAATGCTTGAGAGTCTGGGAATCCAGCAATCTTGACAAGACACGCCAGAGAAAGCCCAGGATGGGGATTTCTAAATTCTGGGCTTTCTATATCCCAGATTGCCACAAATTCAGACAACCGCAGCTGCTAAGAATCAGGAGATCTCTGCAACCCCGATCAGGGGGACTGCGGATTCTCTGGCAAGACCCATTGGGCAGGAGCCATGAGTTTCTTGCGCAGGGATTCCTCGGCAATCTCTAACATTTTGTCCAGGGATGTTTTATGGATGAACTGGGTGGCGATGGTGGCGTATTCCCGATGGGGACACTGGTCTCCTAAGATACAACCGTTAATACAGGCTTCGGCACAATTGACAGTCACGGTCTCTCTCCAAGTCGTAACAGCAGCTTGGCAGTGATTCTATATTACCCTTGACCCAAAGAGTGGCTGCGGATTGAAAATGAATCCGGTTGCCCACGGCAGGTAAGGCTCGCGGAGCAATCTAGCGAGGGAGGAGCGGGGATGCCAATGACCGTCGATCTCGTCCAGGAAGCGGGTATGCTGTCACCCTTGAGTGTATGGATTAAGAGTTTTAAGGGGGGTATTTTTTCGAGGGTTTTCACCCCCGCCCGAAAATCTTGACAGATCACGTAGGTAATATCTGCAATTTAAGCGAGAAATTTACAGTTTTGGGCAGGTATTTACCCACTAACCTCTCCCTCAAAGTAAGGTAGAGTATCGGCAGGCAATCAATTTTCAACTATCGGCAGGCAGCAGATGGTGTCACCTCCCTGAGGGTAAACATAACTGCTGCCCCTCTAAAAATAGATCCACCGTCCGCATCGGCTACGATTGCTCACTGAGATTCAGTACTTCAGAAGCTAAAAGCAGAGGGAGTTTGTGACCATAAGGGTGCTACAGAATGAGCAAGAGCGCCTTGAAGTGCTGAGGCGATACGAAATTCTCGACACCCCCCCAGAGGCAGCGTTTGATCGCATGACTCGTATTGTGGCGCGGCAACTGATGGTTCCCATAGCCTGGATTAGCTTTGTTGATCAGTACCGAGTTTGGTTCAAATCAGTCTGGGGGTTGGAACTGAGTCAGATCGAAAGGTCTAAGTCTTGGTGTCAACAGGTGATTTTTCAAGCCGATACAGTGATGTTACCGGAGATTCTTCCCGGTGAATGGGGAGATTTGGGAGGCGACCCAACGATCTCTCCAGCGTTTTATGCCGGTGTCCCCCTGAAGACGGTTGATGGCTGGATTCTGGGTACCCTGAGTGTCCTGGATAGGATTCCTCGCCAGCTCAATAGTGATCAACTCACCCTCCTAGAAGAGATAGCCGCTACGGTTCTGGATGAATTAGAACTGCGGCTAGCGCTGCGTAAAGCCCGGGAAAGTGAAGCCCGACTCCATACCTTGGTAGAGCAGCTACCCTTCGAGTTTTGGCTACGGGATGTCAGCGGCAAGTGCCTGATGCAGAACTCCACTTCCATTGAGCGCTGGGGAAACCAGATCGGTCAACGTCCCGAAGCATCAGGGTTATCACCAGACCTACTCGCCACCTGGCAGACAAGTAACCAACGAGCCCTCACGGGAGAGGTTGTTCAGGGAGAGGTTCAGTACCATCATCAGGGGCGATCGCACACGTTTTTCAATATCGTGGCTCCGATCTGGGAAGCTGCCCAGATCACGGGAATTCTGGGGGTCAATATTGACATCACCGAGCGCAAGCGGGTGGAAGAAGCCCTTCAGGAAAGTGAGGCCAAATTTCGCACTCTGGCTGAAATGGTACCTGTGGGCATTCTCATTGCCACGGGGGCTCGTATTCGCTATGTCAACTCTGCTATGTCCGCCATTACCGGCTACTCACGGGAAGAGTTACTGGCCATGACCTTCTGGTATGTAATGGCTCCCGACTCCCGGGATCTGATGCGAGAGCAATGGCTGGCGAACCAAAATGCTGCCTTCCCCTCGCGCTATGAGATGAAAATTCTCACCAAGCATGGACTCCAGCGTTGGTTAGATATCACCACCAGTTCGATTGAGTTTGCAGGCCACCCCGCCACCTTGGGCACTGCCTTTGATATCACAGACCGGAAGCGGGTTGAGGAACAACTGGTCTATGATGCCTACCATGATCCGCTGACGGGCATCCCCAACCGGGCGCTGTTCCAGGATCGGGTCGGGCAGGCGATTCGTCAGGCCAAACGCTCCAAAGAGTCCCTATTTGGGGTGCTGTTTATTGACCTCGATCACTTCAAGACCATCAATGATACCTTAGGCCACCTGGTGGGGGATCAACTCTTGATTGCGATCGCCCAACGCCTGCGAGCCTGTCTGCGGCCAACGGATATGGTGGCTCGTCTCGGGGGCGATGAGTTTGCGATTTTGATGGAGAAAGTGAAGGATATCGAAGATACGATCTACGTCAGCGATCGCATTCTTAAGACCTTGGCAGAACCCTTCTATCTGGATGGTCACGAGGTTACCATCAGCGCCAGTATTGGCGTTACCCTCTATCGACCTGACTACAACAGCCCAGAGGATTTACTTCGGGATGCCGATCTAGTGATGTACCATGCCAAAGCAGCGGGTCGCGGCTGTTATAAGGTCTTTGACCCAGCGATGATAGCTTCCTAAATTTGAATGGATGGCGGAGCTGATGGCAGCGATTTGTGTGATGGCAGATCTGGGAGGGCGCTCCCAACCTGGGTTAATGCGGTGGTGGCAAACCTAAGGGGCTGCTGGTCGCTGCTCTAGGGAATTGATAGAGTGAGTCCATGGCTGAATCTCCTACTACCCTGAGTGGGGCCACAACCCCCAGTTTATTCCCTAAACCTTCCCTGGTTCTGTTGGTGGATGGTCACTCCTTGGCCTTTCGTTCCTATTTCGCCCACGCCAAAGGTCGGGATGGCGGACTCCGCACGTCTACAGGCATTCCTACCAGTATCAGCTTTGGGTTTCTCAAGACACTCCTAGAAGTGATCACCGCCCAACACCCCAATCATGTGGCGATCGCCTTTGATCTGAGGGAACCCACCTTCCGTCACGAAGCAGATCATACCTATAAAGAAGGTCGGCCCGAAACCCCAGAGGACTTTCACCCCGATCTCGAGAATTTACAGGAGCTGCTGCGGGCACTCAATATCCCAGTGGTGACCGCGGCGGGCTATGAAGCCGATGATGTGATTGGCACCCTCGCCGAACGGGCCAGCCACCAAGGCTATCAGGTGAAGATTCTCAGCGGCGATCAGGACTTATTTCAACTGATTGACCCTGACCATCAGATTACGGTGTTGCACCTGAGTGGAGCCTTTGCTCAACGGGAGGGACTCTCCGGCTCCAAAGAATTTCTCACTGCAACGGTGGAAGAAAAATTGGGGATCTTGCCCGCCCAAGTCGTTGACTACAAGGCGCTGTGTGGGGACAGTTCTGATAACATTCCAGGGGTGCGGGGCATTGGCCCGAAGACCGCAGTGCAACTACTGAAAACCTACGGTTCCCTTGACCAGATTTATCAGTCCCTCGAAAAAATTCAGGGAACCCTCCGGCAAAAACTGGAAGTAGGTCGGGAGTCTGCCCTCCATTCCCAGTTCATGGCACGAATTGTTCAGGATGTTCCCCTAGAGCTGACCCTGGCCGATTGCCAACTGCGAGGCTACGATCGCGATCGCTTGGTACCCTTGCTGCAAAAGCTAGAATTTCGCCAGTTCTTGAATCAGTTAGATCAGATTCAGGAAACCCTGGGAGGAACCGTGACGGCGGTGCCTACCCCCGATCTTTCCCCAGCCGATTCAGAGTCGGGGGACTTATGGTTCTTTAGTGCCGATGATACGGCAGCCGCCCAGCAGCAGCTTCCCCTGGCGATGCTCAAAGACCACTCTCCGAGCATCGCCCCCCAAATTATTGACACCCCGGCGCTGCTCAACGCCTTGATTCAACGGCTGCAAACCCATACCGACCCCACTAGCCCCGTGGCCTGGGACACTGAAACCACCGGACTGGAACCCCGGGATGCTGAACTGGTGGGCATTGGCTGTTGCTGGGGCGAGGGCCGTTCTGACATCGCCTACATTCCCGTAGGACACCAACAGGGTCAGAATCTCGACAAAACCCTGGTACTGGAATCCCTGCGTCCGATTTTAGAGAATCCTACCTACCCCAAGGTGCTCCAGAATGCCAAGTTTGACCGTCTGGTACTGTGCTGCCAGGGTCTTGATCTGGCAGGGGTGGTGTTTGATCCGATGCTGGCCAGTTATCTCCTCAATCCAGATGCCAGCCATAATCTCACGGATTTAGCCCACCGCTATTTGGGGATCACGGCCACCCGCTATACGGATTTAGTACCTAAAGGCAAAACCATAGCGGATATTGGGATTGCGGCGGTTGCGGTTTACTGCGGCATGGATGCCTATGCTACCTTCTGTTTGGTGCTTCCCCTCCAAGCTGAACTCGCGGCGATTCCAGCCTTACAGCAACTTTTGCAGACGGTGGAGCAACCCCTGGAACCCGTCCTCGCTGGGATGGAATATACGGGAATTCGCATTGACCAGCCCTACCTGCAAACCTTTTCTCAAGCCTTGGAACAGGACTTAGCTGCCATTGAACGGCGGGCCTATGCGGCGGCAGGGGAAACCTTTAATCTCAGCTCTCCCAAGCAACTGGGCATCTTATTGTTTGAAACCCTGCAGTTAGATCGGCGTAAATCCCGCAAGACCAAGACCGGTTATTCCACCGATGCGGCTACCCTGGAGAAATTGCAGGATGATCATCCAGTGGTGGAGGCGATTTTAGAGCACCGCACCCTCTCAAAACTCAAATCCACCTACGTCGATGCCCTGCCGCTACTGGTGCGGGCAGATACCCAGCGCGTCCATACGGATTTTAACCAGGCGGTTACCACCACGGGACGGTTGTCCTCTTCCCATCCCAACTTGCAGAATATTCCCATTCGCACTGCCTTTAGTCGCCAGATTCGCAAGGCATTTATGCCGGAATCCGGTTGGTTGCTGGCGGCAGCGGACTACTCCCAAATCGAGTTACGGATTCTCGCCCACCTCAGCCATGAGCCGGTGTTGGTGACGGCCTATCAGCAGCATCAAGATGTCCATACCCTCACCGCCCAACTCCTGTTCGAGAAGGAGACTATTTCCTCTGAGGAGCGGCGTCTGGGGAAGATTATTAACTTTGGGGTGATCTACGGCATGGGTGCCCAACGTTTTGCCCGGGAAGCCAATGTCAAAGCCGCCGATGCCAAGGTGTTTATTGATCGCTTTAACCAGCGCTATCCCTTGGTGTTTGCCTATTTGCAACGAATGCAGCGACAGGCGATCGCCCAGGGATATGTTGAAACCATCCTCGGTCGGCGGCGCTACTTCAACTTCAATAGTGAGAACCTCCGCAAACTCCGGGGGTGCCATCCAGAAACGATTGACTTAGAGCAACTGAAGCTACGGGATCAGGGGGATGCTGCCCTGCTACGGGCGGCGGCCAATGCCCCTATTCAGGGATCGAGTGCCGACATCATTAAAATTGCCATGGTGCGGCTGCATCAAGTCCTCAAGTCCTATCAAGCCCGACTACTGCTACAGGTTCATGACGAGCTGGTGCTGGAATTGCCCCCAGAGGAATGGCCTAGCTTGCAAGTTCAAATTACCACCACCATGGAACAGGCCGTGACCCTGCGAGTTCCTCTCCGGGTTGAAATTCACACCGGACAAAATTGGATGGAGACCAAATGACGGCGGCAATGGATGGCAGTCAGAGCATGAATCAGCCGCAGATACCCCCCGAGGATCTCTCCCCCGTTTGGCAATGGGTCATACAAGGCGACTATCCCAGGGCGATCGCCGAGTTGGAGCAGCGCCTTGAGCAGCAGCCCGGAGTACGAACTCATTACTGGTGGCTGGGGGTGGCGCTGCTATTGCAGGGACAGGAGTTAGAAGCCCAGGCCACCTGGCTGGCTGCAATCACCGACGGTAACCCAGAGGAGATCGACACTGGGGCCTTAGAATTGGGGGCTGTGTTGCTCTCCGTTGCCCAGCAACAGCAGCAGTCTGAGCAATGGGGGACAGCGACCCTCTTGTATCAACAACTGCTGGAATTTGATCCCAGTCATGCTGCTGCCTATCATGGCTTGGGGGTTTGTCAGTTACAGCAGGGAGAAGTCACCGCCGCCATCGCCACATTGTCACAAGCCCTGGAGCTGCAACCCCATGGGGCGGCAGTTCGCCTCGATCTAGGTATTGCCCTCTCGACCCACGGGGATCGAGGCGCAGCAATTCAGCAGTTTCAAGCAGCTCTGGAGCTGGAACCGGACAATGTGGAAGTGCTCCGCCACCTAGGGATGAACTGGGAGGATGAGGGAAATCCTGAAGCAGCGATCGCCTGCTATCAGCAGGCCTTGACCCTCCAACCCCACTTTCCTGCCGCCCACAACAATTGGGGCAACCTTCTGTTAGCCCAAGGGGTATCTGGAGGCCGCCGCCCACCATTACCACCAGGCGATCGCCCTGAATCCCAGCTTTTATCAAGCTCACTTTAATCTGGGCAACCTCTGCCAGATGCAACGCCAGTGGGAAGCTGCCACGGGTCATTATCAACAGGCTCTCCACCACAAGCCCGATCTGGTGATTGCTCACAATGCCCTGGGCTTGGTTTTGCAATCCCAAGGCTTGTTACCAGCTTCCTATGAGCATTTCCAGCAAGCCCTGAGCCTTAATCCCAACTTTGCCGAAGCCTATAACAACCTGGGCATTACCCTGGAAAAGTTGGGACAACTCCCCGCTGCGATCGCCCTGTTTCAGCAAGCCTTGACCCTCCGACCCGATCTGGTCGAAGCCCACACCAATCTGGGAAACACCCTGGAGCTTCAGGGGCGATATGCAGAGGCCGCAGAATGCCATCGGCAGGCGATCGCCCAGCGTCCCAACTTTGCCGCCGCATACATGAACCTGGGGCTGGTACTGCACAAGTTGAGTCAGCTCAGTGAAGCCGCAGCGGTGCATCAACAGGCGATCGCCCTCAACCCCCATCTGGCTGGAGCCTACTCCAATCTCGGGTTGACCCTACATGCCCAGGGGTTAGTCGCCGAAGCCATTCAGTGTTATCAACGCACCTTGGAGATTGACCCCGAGTTTGAAGTCGCCCGTTCCAATCTGCTCCACTGTCTGCTATTCAGCCCTGATCATTCACCAACAGAACAGGTCACCGAGGCTCACCACTGGGCAACTCGCCACGGATTGGTTCCCGCCTCTCCCCCTCCATCCTCCCTGCCAGACCCGAACCGTCCCCTACGGGTGGGCTATGTCTCTCCTGATTTCTGTACCCATTCGGTGTCTTATTTCATTGAACCCATCCTGGCTCACCACAATCCGCAGATCGTTGAAACCGTTTGCTACGCGCAGGTCTATCGTCCCGATGCGGTGACGCAACGGCTGCAACAGGCGGCGGGGAAATGGCACTTCACCCTGGGCTGGAATGATACTCAGTTGATCGAGCAAATTCAGGCCGATGGTATCGATATTTTGGTGGATCTAGCAGGACACACCGCGAACAATCGGCTGCGGGTGTTTGCCCATCAACCCGCACCGCTCCAAATCAGCTACTTGGGTTATCCGGCCACCACGGGTTTAACCCAGATGGACTATCGTCTCACCGATGCCTGGGCCGATCCCGTGGGGCAAACCGAAGACCTCTACACCGAAAAACTGGTGCGGTTGCCCCATTGCTTTCTGTGTTATCAACCCTTTGCCTCCGCCCCGGAGGTTGCTCCCTTACCCGCTCTCTCTGCCGGGCGCATTACCTTTGGCTCATTTAATCACCTGGCAAAAATGCAGCCGAAGGTGATTGCCCTGTGGGCAGAGATTCTCACGGCCTTACCCACTGCCCAGATCATGCTCAAAAACGGCTCTCTGGATGATCCAGCTACCCGCGATCGCTGCCGACAACTCTTTGAGGCGCAAGGGATAGATGCCCAGCGGGTGCAATTGGTGGGGTTCTTGCCCGCATCTCAGGATCATCTAGGACTTTACAACCAGATTGATATTGGCCTTGACACCTTTCCTTACAACGGTACTACCACAACCTGTGAAGCGCTCTGGATGGGTGTACCTGTGATTACCCTGGCTGGAACGGTGCATGTGGAGCGGGTGGGGATGAGTTTGCTGTCAGCGGTCGAACTCACCGATCTGGTCACCACTTCCCCCACTGCCTATCTAGCAAAAGCGGTGGAGCTAGCCCAGAACCTAGAGAAATTAGCCCAATGGCGAACCACCCTGCGGCAGCGCCTGGTCAACTCCACCCTCTGTGATCCGCCCCGGTTTGTCCACAGCCTAGAGCAGACCTACCGTCAGCTGTGGCAGAGCTGGTGTCAGGAGCAGTCGCCGCGACAACCGCAAGATAGCTAGTGAGGCACTGGCAGGATTGCCATGATGGGAGTTCCTTTCAGGTAACAATGATGACGATGTTCTTTGAGTTTGAAGCCGATTTTGTCGAGTCCCTGCGCTGCATCCCCATGGCGGTGCGCTGTAAGTTAGACACCTGTGGCATTAAACTCAAGCTTGCTCAGTGGCATCAGTTTTCCCAGGCAGAACGGCTAGCCCTGGTAGAGCTACCCTGTGTTACTGCCGATGAGGTACAGCACTATCGAGAACAGTTACAGGCTTGGGTTGTTCACTATACGGGCGATCGCCCCTCAGAATTAGCGATCGCCGCTATTCCCCCCTGGCTGGATGTGAGTGCGGTTCCAGAGAGTGTGCAGCAACAGGCAGGATGCTGGGGGGTTGTGATCACCCAAAAAAAGTGGGCCGGATTATCCGCTCTGCAACGCTTTGCCTTGATTAAGCTTGCCCAATCAAAGCATGAGCATCAAAATCTTTTACCAGCACTGCGGGAGTTTCACCTGCTTCTTTGACAGTCCCCAGGGCTGAAGTCAGAAGAATTCTTTAATCTACGAGCCAACCTGCTGGGGCCGGATGGCTGCAACTAACGTAGAGGTTGATGCTCCTAAAGATTTGCTCATAAGGCTTTGCCCATGATGGCGATCGCTTTAGATGAGGGTGCCAGCGGCCAAAATTTGTTCAACAGTGAAGGATACAGCGCTTTGCGCAACAGTCAGGCACAATAATGAGACAGAGAGAAGGAGGTTGAATGCCAGTTTAGTCGATGGATATACGAGAGAAGATTGTCTCAGCCTACGAAGCGGGAAATACCTCAATCCGTAAAGTAGCAAAACGGTTCATGGTCAGGAAAGGGGTGGTGACACGTCTGCTGCACCAGCAAAAGACAACAGGCGATCTCTCACCCAAGCCAGCCACTGGCGGTAAGGCAAGTCAACTGGCTCCCCATCAGGCTGAAATTATCGATATGGTCAATCAATACCCAGATTGGACACTGGAAGAATACTGTGAACACTGGCAAGAGCTATCGGGAAGGCGCTTAAGTGCATCGGCAATGTGTCGCTTTCTGAGCAGGCAAAATTTATCGCCGAAAAAAAACACTGCGCAGCGCCCAAGCCGCTACAGAATCGGGTCAGCAGCAACGGCTTGAGTATTGGAAAAGCATTAGAGACGTTGAACCCAGTAACCTTGTTTTTGTTGATAAAATGGGTGTCCTGCTGGGTCAAATGCGGACAATGGGCAGAAGACTTAAAGGTCTTAGAGCCTATGGCATCAAAGCATTTTATCGAGGCAAACGAGTAACAGTCATGGGAGCAATGAGTCACAATCGAGTCCTAGCGCTAGAAACCTTAGACCATTCCATGAAAGGGGATGACTTTTGTCACTTCATCAAAATGCAGCTCGTTCCCAAATTATGGAAGGGAGCTGTCGTCGTGATGGATAATCTGCCTGTTCACAAAGTGGAAGGGATTCAAGACATGATTGAATCTGCAGGGGCTCGAATCGTTTACCTGTCTCCTTATTCGCCAGAGTTTAATCCGATTGAGCATCTATGGTCGCAACTCAAAAGCTTGCTCAGGCGCGTTTGTCCAAAAACTTGGGAGGCGGTCGATAAACTGCTCAAGCTGGCAATACAACTCTCCAACCCTAGGCACTTTCGCAATTGGCTTCCCCACTGTTGCTACTGTCTCTCTTAGTTGCGCAATGCGCTGTATTAATTCACCCGCAAATCATAGAGTTGATTTTATAGTAGTCCAAAATAAGCTGTAAACTAAATTCACCTAAAATCCTTACCCAGAAAAAATCAAAATCTACAAGTGACTTATGACTGCTATATAACGGGTTATTTTCAAATGAATTACTACGCTCTAGCTCAAAAAATTAGTCAATCTATTAAACAAGCTTTAATAGAGGATTTGATCGCTCCTATATCTGAAGGAGAGCTTCCTCCTAGCCCAGCCAATCTGAAGTCAATCCATAAAGTTGACCATCTTGCAACTAAAGTTCTTTTAGAAGTCCTGGAAGGTTTTAACTGTAACATTTATGTGGAATCCCATTCACTTCAGCAACATAGAAATGCAAAATTTTCAATTTTTGTCGATCCAGTGGATGGCTCATTGAACTGGGATCGAAGAGTCGGTGATCCCTGCATTGTAGTGGCGATCTCCGAGAAAACCAAAGAAATTAAACTCAAAGATCTTGAATTTGCTTATGTAGAGGGACTTAGGTCAGGAGATATTTACTATACCGAAGCTTCAGCGTCCTATTATATCAATTATCTGATCCAGAAAAATATACAGATACAATGTCAAGGTAAGCCCTGTTTGGCGGATGCAATTGCTTATTTACGACCAGGTTACTCATTAGCCAAACAGCAATTAGAGGCAAGTTTACCAGTCTTTCTACTCTGTCGTGATATTCGAGCCTTTGATAACGCAGGCATGGAAATATGTGAGATTGCCCGGAATGCAGCAGATTTAATGATCGAAGCTAGGAAGGGTTCAGATAACTTTAATTTATTGAGTTACCCAATCTTGAAGTATGCAGGTGGTATTCTTTGTGATTTAGATGGTAACTCTCTGGATGAGATTAATATGGAACTAGAGCAACAAATTGATTACATTGTTTGTAACCATCAGCTGTTACTGGCAGAAGTTTTGCTGATCTTACAGACCATGAAAAAATCTCGATGTTATACAAAGGATAATCTTAGATTTTCGTATTAATCCTAGTAATCAGCAGCTTCTATTTTCCTGGTATACCACGGAAAATCTTATAATAGAAATAATGGAGCTAGCATTTTCGCTAAAAAAATTTAATTCAATTTCATCTTTAGTCGCGCTGACCATAATGTTAAAAACATAGAAAATCAAGACTTATCAGGTCATCTTGCAGGTTTTTGACCATATCTCGGCTCAATACCAAAATGAGATGCAGGGCATGGAGATTTAGAAAAAAATTTATCCCAAGGAATAATAGCAGGGGCATCATGACATACAATATCAATCATGGTAAGTAATAAAGGGATGGCGATATCATCCAAATCACCTTTATGGATCATATTTTCTACGGTTTTCCCAATTGCTAAAACTAAAGAAGCACCCTCAACAGTATCATTGAGCATGTGTTCGGCTTTAGCTTGACTGTAGGGTATATCTAATCCCAACAAACGACCCATACGGCTGTTACGTCCACCTTGACAGGTAACGTATAAATCACCGGAACCGGGAAGACCGTAAACACTTTCGGGTTGACCTCCCAGCCGATCTACTAAGTAGGCTGTCTCCCACATTCCTTGAGCAAAGATAGCCGCAGCCAAATTATGCATCTCTGCATCATTCACTGCTTTATTTGCTTTTTCCAAAAAGCCAATCACTAAACCGACAGCAAGGGCATAGACATTTTTTAGTGCCACACACACCTCAATGCCTAGAATTTCTGTACTTGTCCAAATATGATAGTAAGGAGTACGAAAACTAGAAGCTAGATATTCTAGCAAGGTGGGATTTGTACTGGTAAACATAACGCAAGTATGGCGGCGAGCAGCTAATTCTTTGGCAATAGAAGGACCACCAATAGCAGCAATTTGTATGCGATCGCTGATAGTATTTGGTAAATTGGCACGGATAACGTCAGGCAAAATCAATAATTTGTTGCCATCGCCTACCAATCCCTTTGTGACAACCAAGATTGGAATATCTGCTGATAATATCGGACTGAGGGCTTGGGCAGCCCATTCTATACCGTGAGAATTAACGCCGATTACAACCAGGTCTACACTTTTTATGGCTTCACTCAATTGGTCATATCTATAAGCTGTAACACTTTTTCCTATCTGGACACCCAAATGAGGATGGGGATAACCTGCTTGTAACTTATGAATAATATCACCGTCTAGGTGGGTTCCAACTAAATTAACGTTATGTTCATTATCGGTGAAAGGGATACTTAAGGCAGTTCCCATTACCCCAGCACCCAAAATTAAAATTTTCACCATTTTGCATCTAATTCCTATTTTTTAGACTTGAGTTAAATCAGCTAATCGCTGCACTAATGATTGCACGGTAGGAAACAATGGTTTATAGACTTCAGTGTACAGTTTTTCATAAATAGCTTGAGTTTGGGGGTTTGGTATGAAATGTGAACCTACACCCGTCATTGATGAAGCAGCAATCTTAATGTCAGGATACCACCCTACTGTCACAGCTGCGAGAATACCAGCTCCCAAACAAGTGGCTTCGGTAGTCTGAGAACGTACCACTGGCACACCGGTAATATCCGCCACAATTTGGCACCAAAGATTGCTTTGACTGCCACCACCCATAACTACGTACTCACTAAACCTTTGGTTCAGTGCTGCCATCACCTCATCGCCTACAAGTCTTTGTTCAAAAGCAATCCCCTCCAAAATTGCCCGATAAAGATGTTCTCGCCCGTGGGTTCCTGTCCAACCGATAGTAATACCAGAGGCGCTGGCATCCCAATAGGGATTCATGACATAATTCCAGTAAGGTACTAACATTAATCCATCTGCCCCTGGAGGTAGTTTTGCCGCCGCTGTTTCCAGAATTTCTTCCGGACTCAAATTCAAATTAAAACCACGTAAGTCGTTAGCAAATTTTTCTACAAACCAATTAATTGTGAATACGCCGCCCAACAACACAGTTTCCAGAAAATAAGATTGAGGAATCGGGGCATACATAGTTCTGAAAGCTGGATTTACAAGATAATCACTGCTGATAATCCCACTAACAATGGCTGTTCCTAAATTGAGATAGGCACGATTATTGCCAACAGCATTTGCACCCAAACCTGCACACTGACCATCTCCAGCACCAGCAATTACGGGTAAACCCTTAGATAATCCTGTTGCTGCTGCTGCACTTGAATTTACATAGCCAATTATCGAACCTGGTTGTACTAACTCGGCAAATTGTCCTTTTTTTAGACCTAAACAAGTGAGTAAATCATCTGCCCAAGTATTAGCCTGCATATCCACGACTCCCATTGGATCCGCAGAAGCTAAACTAGTGCGGAAATTGTTGGTCAAATGGTATACCAGATATCCATGAACATCTAAAAATTTGTAAGTACGAGTAACAGTTTCCATTTCATTCTCAGTTAGCCAAATAATTTTGGGTAGAGAAGGAGTCATGGCATTTGGTTTACCCGTCAGTTTGTTGATTTGTTCTGTGCCAATTTTCTCTGCCAAAAATCTCACTTGCTTACGGCTGCGTTTATCCATCCAGACAATGGCATTGCGAACTGCATTTCCTGCACTGTCTACAGCCACAAAAGTTTCTCGTTGATGGGTAATACAAACAGCCTCTATCTTTTTTTATCTATCTCAGCCAGTAATTGCTGGATAGCATTACAAGTACTATTCCACCATTGTGACGCATCCTGCTCATACCAATTTGCTTGTGGTTTTAATAGCGGATAAGTTGCCATTCCTTTGGCAATAGCTTTTCCTTCTCTGTTCCATGCGATCGCTTTACACGCTGTTGTACTACAATCAATTCCTATTACTAATTGTTGTTGATCAATCATTTTAGTAAGACCTACATTCCGCAGGGTAAAAATTGGTCTTTTATAGCATAGGCGATAAGCTCGACTTTATCCAAATCAGGCTGCGTTACATACCAAGTCAAGCCAATTTACAGCGGCTAGCTCAAGCACTGAACACGGAAGAGATCCTGTAACCCTTTCTCAGCAATGATTTTTGGAAATATGCTTGTGTCTAATGGACGTGCAAAACGCTGTACTAGTAGGAAATGCACAAAACCAGTACAGCAGTTTGCGAAACAGTTAAGCACAATACACAATAGAGGGAACCCATCAATCAATTAGCCAAAGAGATGAGAGCCTATTCTCTGGAACTACGACAACGTATCGTGAACACCTACACAGCAGGTAATATATCCATCCGCAAAGTCGCAGAACTGTTTCAAGTGAGCAAAAGTACAGTACAAGCTCTACTCAAACAGCATCGGGAACAAGGGACACTTTTCCCATTACCCGCAACAGGAGGTAGAACCAGTCACTTACAGGGGCAAGAGAACCTGCTACGAAGCATGGTGACGAACCATCCTGACTATACATTGTCTGAATATTGCGAGGATTGGGCAGACCAAACGGGCGAATGGGTGAGCCAGAGTACCATGTGCCGATGGTTGCAACAGCAAGGATTAACCCTGAAAAAAACCACTTAGAAGTAGCGAAGGCGAAACCGAGAACAATCAAATCAAGCGACTAGAATTTTAGGACAGGGTGCGTGAGGTGGCTCTGGAGGATTTGGTTTTTCTAGATGAGATGGCCCTGCTCCTGGGAATGATGTGGCTACTGGGAAGAAGCCAGCGAAGCGAGCGATTGTACGATAGCAAGCCTTTTTACCGTGGGAGTCGGGTCAGCGTTATTGGAGCAATTAGTTCCCAATCGATCCTTGCGCTCAAACCATGAGGCCAATCGAAGACCGGAGAACAATTCAAGACATTTTTGCAAGCCGATCTAGTTCCAAAGCTATGGAAAGGGGCTGTAGTGGTGATGGATAATCAGCTGCCCATAAGAGGGTGTTTTAAAAGTCGTTTAGTGAGTAAAAAAGRCTCACTCAGTGTAAGCTGCGAATATGTCGTACACAGCACTGAGAGAGCGTCATGAGTAAAGCTTACCCCAGTAATTTGTCTCAAGCCCAATTTGAACTACTCAACGACTTGATACCCGAGCCGAAATTCGGTGGTCGTCCTCGTAGCGTCGATATGTGGGATGTTCTGAACGCCAGTTTTCTATGTTTTGGTGGAGGGAGTGCGATGGCGAGGGTTGCCAGGGGATTTTCCGGCATGGCAAACCGTATACACCTACTTTCGTCAGTGGCGCAAAGATGGAACCTGGGTGCGGATGCACGACCGATTGCGAGAGTGTACCCGAATTGAACAGGAGCGTCATCGCAGCCCGTCGGAAGCGATTATCGACAGTCAAAGTGTCAAAAGTGCCGCTGGAGTGAGCCAATCGGTGGGCTACGATGCGGGCAAACAAATTAAAGGTCGAAAACGGTTT